>JAGVJT010000166.1 GCA_020050955.1 Legionellales bacterium
AGGAGAAAACGTTACAGAGTGCCTTGGCGGCGTGCGCAACCTCAAGGCAACAGATTTACAGTACGCTTATCACAGTCTAGTTGATCCTCGGTTGAATTATGAACAATCATTGGAAATAGTTGCTTATTTAAGCCTCGCGCATAAGCATACGTAATGCAATGCATCAAACAAAAACATGCGCTCATGCAAAAACTTATTTTTTTCCCAACACAGAAGATTGAGTACAATCACTTAAAATATTCGCAGTTTTTTTAGCTAATTCTCTCTTGTGCTGGTGTTGTTGAGCACCATGCATAGTGCCTGGAACAGATGTTGGATTAACAAAAGACGAGACTCTTGTGGGATGACTCTCCACCGAGTCGACAACAGCATCGATACTTGTTGGGTCCGACACCCCCTGCTGCATTCGACTATCTGCTACCGATGCGTCCAAATCAGACTCACGTAACTTCCTTTGTCTTCTAATCATTTTAGATGAAATTTTTTGTGAGGTTTGTTTTGTGCTCACAGCAGTTCGTAATACTTGGGCTTCACCTTGAACAATGCTGTCTGAAGCATGGCCCTCTTGAGGTGCGTCTTTGAACAGCCTTGACGATGAGTCAGACGACGTGTCGCCTAAATTTGCCGGCTTAAACGTCATTATTGATTGTCGTATTCCCTCACTCGTTTTACATGTATCATCACCAGCAGAAGGTAACTGAACATCTACATCAATTTCACCAAAAGAGATACTTTCTATCATGTTAACCATATCAGGACTGCTTTGGCCAAAAACGCCAACTACATGAGAAGGCCCAAGCGACAGTGACATGCTCGCACTCCTTTTCAATGAAGTGTTTGAAGCTTTTTTTGGAGTTACTGCTGCGAGATAGTTTCGCTTTTCGTTCAAAGCATCACATAATAAAGTTCTCATATCGCATGCTAATTGATGAGACGTCGGTCGATGTATTCCTGATCCACTAGCCCATAATCGCTCAACAAGACGCAGTAAAAGCACACGATACTCACCATTATCTCGTATAGCGCCTTGAATAAACACCCCTATTGCTTTATGCTCAACATCTACATCTGCATATAGATCAAACAACTTTTGATGTTTCTCTCTGTCATGATGCAATGGAACGGTATGTTTGAATAAAAGATTAGTAAATGCAGCATAATCAAGTTGTATTATCGGTACAGCATCACAATCAACATCAATTACAACCTCATCCAATGTTAACACAGCAGATTCCAAATCATCTTTCTTTGACTTCCAGCTTTGTAATCGGCGTGCAAAAACATATTTTGTAATTAAAAATGTGTTTTTTAATTTAAAATTAATTGAGCTATCTTCATCCAAAAAACCTGCTTGTTTTAAGGCGACTAAAAAAACATACCTATAAAGCACTAATTCCCCTGTAGGCTGCGTAAAATAACTTATGTCACGCATAAACTCTCGATAAGAATTTGTTAAAAAACGAAGAAATCTATGATTACCAGCTACATAAACAATCTTATTATTAATGGAAAATGTCGGTTGAGAAGGAGCCTTATCGTACTCAATACCCAAGAGGTCATCCGAATAAACATTAATTAAAAATTGACAATTTGAAGCATTAGAATTCCCAAATGTCATTTGATAAAATAGCGTATAATCTCTAATCAACGTCGTGCTGTCTAACTGAAGATGCCTAACGATATCGGCTTCATTTGCGCTTGCGCTCGCCATTAATTGATAGTGCATCAATGCTTTCAATTTCATGATGTCAGCCAAATTACCACCTGAGGTAGCAACGTTTAATAAGTAGTTTACTTCTGGAGCTGACACATATTCAGCAAAATCAACGATGTCAATATGAATACCGCTCCCAAATGCAGTGAAACGCTGACTAAATTCATCACGGATACGCATAAACAATCGTGCTCTCGCCTCTGCACGCTCAACACTATGCCTGACACTTATCTGTTTTTTTTTGCTTCTATTTTCAATGCCATCTTCATCACCAGCTCTATTGCCAGCCTTTCTTTCTCTTGTGCGTTGTTTTTTAATGTCATCACGAAGAGGTACGAGCCATAACCAGAGAGAAAACAAAGGAGCCTTATGACCTTGGCTTATGGCAACACGGCACAGATTACTTGCAATAAAAGAGATTTGCGAAACCTCTTTTTCAATCATTTTTTCTGTTTTTTCTTCTAATTCATCAGATAAATTTTTGATATACACGCAAATTGTCACACGATCCATAACGGTTCTCACCTTAATGAATATCAACCGACAATAGTTTAATTATAGGCCATAAAAACCAATTCAAAGATCGTTAGTTATTTTTTTAAACTTTTACGTTGTTTCATTAAAATATGATATAATTAACAGAGTGATGTTATTTTATTCGAGGATTGATATCGTCATGCGCATATGGCAGCTTATTCGTGATGGAAATATAGAAGATTTACATCACGAATTAAAACAAGTTGGTGATGTTAACAAACCATGGGAAACCGACTCAGGATATAATTATCTCATCACATTTGCCGCATCACTTAATCAAACAGAAGTTGTTCATGCCCTGCTAGACTATGACGTTGATGTGCTTGTCACAGACGAATTCAATCGAACGGCTTTGGCTTATGCAAAACATCATCAAAACGAACCGTTAATCAATAAACTTTCTCAACGCGCAGCCGCTCAAACTGCGCGCACTCGTTCAGAAATTAACGCACTCAAACAATCCATTTTATCCAATGACCAAGCTCAGATCGAACGCTCTTTCCACAACGCAAAAAAAAACGTCGCCAATGCCATCATAACATGGTTTACCAATCTCTTATTGACTAGTCAATCTAAGCTGGACAATATCATTGCCAATAGTGATTTTTTCTACAATAACTCGAATATTTATCGTAGCATCATGTATTTACGTCATCGAGTTCTTGAGTATGATGACGAAAAAAATCTTGCATGGGGGTATTTGATATCTTTGTTTTTAAATAAAGATATCGACGCTTTTCGTACCGCTATTGAGTATGATTTCCCTATCGACAGCATCCAACTTATTGCATTTAATCGTTTATTTAATCCCCTGCAAATCGCACTTATTTTTTATCACGATGACCAAAAAGATTTTCCTTTTATTGATGCATTACTCGATGCCGACGCAGATTTAGAATTTGATCAACTGTCTTGGGAGTCGCCTCGAGAACTCTTGACCGAAAAGCCCGCAGAAAATCGTCAGTTTTTAAAAACTATCACACAACAATCACAACAAATATCTTACAATCAAACCATCGATAACGGACCTGTTGACATGGCGTTAAACAGTAATCCGACGCCTGAAGAAACATTTATCAAATACGCAACTATCGATAACGCATTAAGGCTTGCCGTCACCACCTACACTGAATCCAAACAACAGCTTATTCTCACACTAGCAGAAGAATCGCGCTTAATTTATTTAGCTGAAGTAACCATGCAACTGTTGACACTTAGCTCTGTCAACACATGCTTTGTTTCTGTGTGTACTCCTTCATGCACACCGCGATTCTTTCCCGATAAGACAACATGTCATCACTATCGTGACAATGAATTCGCACAATGCACCACGAACGAAGAAACACCGACAAGACCCTCACAAATCGCAATTACTGATATCTACAATTTGCTGAACAAAACCTACAAATCAGCCACAGTATCTCGAGACATTCGACAGACGTTTTTTTTCTATCCGAATGAACATGTCAAAGACCAAGTTCATCACACGCTTGCAAACGAGCTTCTCACGTTGCTAGTTACACGATGCTCAAAAATAAGCGATGAGAGGAAACGAGAATTTATCGATATATTAACTGAACGTGGGGATCATTTTCGCAAACAAGGCCAACATTACTGGGCTTATTGTTCCTATCGTGCAGCTCAAGTGCTCCACACCACCATGCTAACTCATCATTACATGGATCATCAAAAAATGCTTCGCCTATTTGCACTATGTGCTATTGCTATTAAACCGATTAATAAAGAACATGCACTCTTCACCGCGAATCAACAATATGCATACGCAACACACTACCTTATGCTTCTTGTGAAGTACATCTTACCAAAACCACAAATTGAAGCTTTGCAAAAAACACCTGTTTATTCATTCATTTTAAACAAGAGTAAAGACTATTATCAAAATACCCATGCCAAATCTAATAACACTGTCGTATTTCTTGAAACATTGTTCAGCATGCTCGCACAATATAACGATAAAAACATCGAAATTATTTATACGATGGACGATGAGCCCCAGAATAACGGCATATTAACAACATCTGACAACTCAACACAATTAACAGCTTTTACCTTATCGACAAGCTCCCAAGCATCACCTCTTGCCTCATCAGCAAGTGTTCACAAAAAATCGAAGAAAACATCGTGTGCGACCACCTCACAAAGTCAAGCCTCAAATAGAAAAGAGTCAGTAAAAAAACCGAGTAAACCAAGCGCTGTTTCAGTATTTAGCCCAATCAACAAACAACCCAAGCCAGGGTCTGCAGCAGATAATGCATCCACCGAAAATGATGACAATCTTTCACTCTCCGATTAAGTAACAGTAAGCTAACTTCCCTTAGAATCACAATGACGAAGCTGGGAAGTTAGCATTTAAACATGATATGCAGGACTTAATGCATGCACAGCATCAATCATGGCAGCCACATAATCAGGAGCTACATCTGGGGTGATGCCATGGCCTAAATTAAAAACATGCCCCGAACCTTTACCATAAGCCGCTAAAACAGATGCCACCTGCTCACGAATACACTCAGGTGAAGTTAGCAACACATGTGGGTCAAGATTACCTTGCAGTGCAACCGCATGACCAACTTGTGCGCGCGCTACACTTAAATCACATGTCCAATCGAGACTTAATGCATCACAACCGGTGCTTGCAAGTAACGACAGCCATTGTCCGCCACCTTTAGTAAATAAAATCACCGGAACATCAGGATGGTGCTGTTTCAAATGCGTGACAATTTTTGCAAGATACTGACATGAAAACGCCTGAAAATGCGCTGTCGTTAAAATACCACCCCAGGTATCAAAAATCATTAATGCATTCACACCAGCATGAATTTGTGCGATTAAATAATCAATCACGGCTTGTGTTAAGGTACTCAATAACTGATGAATAGCATCGGGCGCTTGATACATGAACGTCAAAATGCGATTAAAGTCGCGCGTACTTTTACCTTCGACCATGTAACAGGCCAACGTCCATGGACTTCCAGAAAAACCAATCAATGGTAAGTGTTGCGGCATTTCACGACGAATTAATCGTGCAGCATCCATCACATATTGCAAATCATCATGAGCATCGGGAACACGCAATGCGTCAATCATCGCACGATCACGAATAGGATTTGCAAAACAAGGCCCTTCACCTTCTACAAACGATAAACCAAGTCCCATGGCATCAGGAATGGTTAAGATATCCGAAAATAAAATCGCAGCATCCAGTTGAAAACGGCGCAACGGCTGTAAAGCGACTTCGCATGCCAGCATAGGATTTTTACACAATTGCAAAAAATCCCCTGCTTGTGCGCGAACTTGACGATATTCAGGTAAATAACGCCCAGCTTGACGCATAAACCAAACGGGTGTGCGTTCAATTGGCTCTCGGCGTAAACTACGAAGAAAAACAGATTGCATCACATCGTTCATATGGAAGTCCATTAAAAAAAATGGTTAAATTCTAACAAGACAACGCTTGATAAACAAACAAAATACATGGATACACTCGAAATTACTGCCTTACGCACAAAAACACGCATTGGCGTATATGCTTGGGAACAGGCGATTTTACAAGAGCTTATCATTGATATTCAGATTCCCATTGACTGTCGTCAGTGCGATGAGCAACTTGAAAAAACACTCGATTACGATACGCTTTGCCAAAAAATTTCTGGTTTTATTGAATCCAACGCTTTTGTGTTAATTGAAACGGTCGCAGATAAAACCGCCGCATTCATTAAAACGCATTTTGACGTTAAAGCCCTCACCGTGCGCGTCAGTAAGCCTCATGCTATTGCAAATGCCGGTAATATCAGCGTCACTGTGACTCGCTAAACCATACATTAAACATCTGTTTTGCGAACCATGCCAACAATACGCTCACTACGTGCAACCGCGCTTTGTGCGCGTAGCGCATCAGTGCGCGAAATAAATGGCCCTAAAACAACACGATACCAACTGACGTGTTGCTGAGTTACAGTAACAACATTAACATTAAACCCTTTCAGCGTGAGGGATGCTCGCATGCGTTCTGCGTCAGAAGAACGTCTAAACGAAGCAAGCTGTACCAAATAGGTTTCTCGACTGACTGCAGGTGTCTGATTGGCTCGAGCATACAACGAGCCTGTAGAAGTATTCAAAGGTAATGCATGATGCTCTGGTTCATGTTCTTCTTTTGATGCCAAATGAACATTTTTATCTCTCATAGCACGACTATCTTTAACTGGTACGGTCATATCTAATGATGTACTTGGTGCGGTTGAAGGTGTCGATGGGACTAGGTTTGCAACAGACAAAGCATTTGATGACGCAACTTCTGCATGATGCTCAGACGACGGCATGGTGCTTGATTGCGACTCTTGTGTTAACAACGTATAAAACTCAAATTTTGGCTTAGGGAGCCGCGCCTCTTCTATCGATTTATGAGGCATGATTTCAGGCGGGTTGGTTCTAATATGCGTCATTACCCATGCTTGAAGTTTTGTATAGTCATAAAACGAAGCTGTCACGTAACCTGCTGCAAACGACAGCAGACAGAGCCCTAAATGTTTGAAAAAACCACAGCCTTGTGTCACTGTCTTGCGCTTTTTTGCATCATATTTTGCCATTGCATTATCTCGAGCTCGCCCCCACAACTGTTGCATCACGGGTTGCAACAATACATGAAGTGCAGTAAATAACCAAAGTCGCGCTCATCGCACCGACAAAGTTGTATCAAACAACGGTACAACATGGTAGTAATCGTGCATATTTTCAGCCAAATTACGCAAACAATCAATCAATCCTAAAAAATCACTTTCGCCGCCTACCGTCATAAATCATTTAACATACTGATTAATATTATTAATTATCTTATTTTCTTGTCAAAATGTTCATTGGTCAAGATAATTTGATTATGCAGAGTCCTCACTATTGCCCAGCGAATGTTTTACTGCAGACGTAAATCATTACCCAACAAAACAATCGAATTTCTTCGCTCATACAAATTTCCCATAGAAGAACACTTGCGCCCATGCATAAATATCGAGATAATCCCCGCAGTTACTCTCTCGTTTATAATGTAAACGTCGCATTAAACATAGCCTCAGGTACCTCATGGAACAACAGCTTATACAATTTATCACACATCACTGGCCATTATGGGTTGCTTTTTTTATTTTATTAGCCTTGGTCATCATCAACGAATGGATCACACAGAAACAAGGCCCAAAATCGCTGTCAACGGCTGAAGTTATTGAACAAATGAACAATGAACGAGCCATCATTATTGACACACGCGCATCTGAAATTTTCCGTGCAGGGCATATTTTAGGTGCTGTTTGCTTACCAGACAATGATTTAAGCCGCTTTGAGCGGTATAAAGCTCAACCCATTATTCTTGTTTGTGCGCGTGGTTTGCAATCTGCATCACTTGCAGCTAAATTACGCAAACAAGGATTTACCCAATTGATGATGTTAAACGGTGGTATGCAAGCATGGCTTGCTGCGAACTTGCCTGTCGTCAAAGGAAAAAAGTAATCCATCGTGCTCATGCATCATGGATTTAAATTGACTTTAAAAGGACAAAATTATGAGCAATGAAACACAAGCTATTGAAGCACAAGCTGTTGAAGCACAATTTATGATTCAACGCATTTATATCAAAAACTTATCATTTGAAACTGTAAACACACCCGCTTGCTTTCAACAACAATGGGAGCCCGAATTATCGCTTGATGTCAACACATCCCATTCATTAATCGATGCACAAGGCGTTTATGAAGTTGTTCTTTCTGTCACAGCTACTGTCAAAAACAAACAAGCCACTATTTTTCTTGTAGAAGTTCAACAAGCTGGGATTTTTACCATTCAGGGTGCCCCTGAAGCACAAGTGGATCATCTACTTGGTAGTTTTTGTCCAAGTATTTTGTTTCCTTATGCTCGTGAAGCAATTTCAGCAGAAGTCATGCGAGGAAGCTTCCCTCAACTCGTCTTAGCCCCCATTAACTTCGACGCGCTTTATGTTCAACAACAAGAAGCGAAAAAACAGCAAACAAACGCAGAATCAGAATCAACAACGCATTAAGATGACAACTTCAACGATTGCTATCTTAGGTGCAGGATCATGGGGGACAGCTGTTGCCATTCATCTTGCACAAGGCGGACATCGCGTTCTTTTATGGGGACGCGATCGTCAACACATAGAAGACTTAGATGCGCATCGTGAAAATAAACGTTATCTACCCAACATCAGGTTTCCTGCGACACTCACACCATCGTCTCAATTATCAAGCTGCCTCAAGCAGGCAGAGCACGTGATCATTGCAGTCCCTTCGCATGCTTTTTCGGGTTTGTTAATGGACATGCAAAAACCTCTGCATGGTATTTCACGGTTAACAAAAGGCATTGATCCTACAACACATGAACCATTAAGCGAGCTTGTTGCTAAGTACTGGGGGGAGTCATTCCCTGTCGCCGTCATAGCAGGCCCATCGTTTGCAAATGAAGTTGCAAAACATCTACCAACAGCCCTCGCTGTTGCAGGCAATAACACGACTTATGTTCAAACCATCCGAGACATGTTTTTTCAAAAAACAATGCGCACTTATTTAAGCGATGATCTTCTTGGCGTGCAATTATGTGGTGCCATGAAAAACGTGCTCGCAATTGCGTGCGGTGTAAGTGACGGCCTAAATTATGGTTCAAATGCAAAGGCTGCATTGATTACACGAGGGCTCGCTGAAATGAAACGTCTTGGTATTGCAAAAGGCGCCAAACCTCATACTTTCATGGGATTAGCAGGCCTTGGTGATTTGGTTCTAACATGCACGGACAATCAATCACGCAATCGCCGCTTTGGGTTATCGCTCGGACAAGGCATAAATATCATTGATGCTGAAAAACAAATCGGGCAAGTGGTTGAAGGAAAATATAACGCAGAACAAGTCTGTGCGTTAGCAAAAGAGTTACACATTGAATTACCCATTTGCCAACAAGTTAATTCATTAATTCAAGGCACTATCTCTGCCAAACAAGCTGCAGAACAATTAATGGAGCGACCGCTACGAAAAGAATAGTTCGTAGCGAGCCCAACATCCATCAACCAAACAAACAGATTAGGCAAATTCACGCTCAGCAACGTCAGCATCTGCCGGGCTAAGCATCGCCAAATAACGCTGCTCACTCATGTCTGACCATGCATGGCGCTCATCATCCAACATATGCGTATCAAGATCATCGCTTAATTGTCTAGCGGTATCAAGCATGATCGTAAATCGTTCAAGATCAATCGATGCATTTCCAGAAGACTGCATAAATAAGCACAAACCATGCACACTAAATGCGCCAATGTTTTGCAGGTCAAACACACCACTAGCAGTTGCCGTGGCTAAACTACACATCACAGGGCCTTGACCATTAGGATACTGATGGCGGTGAAACAAATGCCCCTCACCAAAACGCAGTCCTGCAGATAAAATCGTCTGCAACAGCTCATACCCTGCAAGTTGTCGATTTTCCTTCGCTAGCAAAAAAATCATTAACGATGATGGCGTAAACGATTGTTGTGTGACAACAACTTGCTCTTCAACCACAGCAGCGACGCTTAATGTCTCAACAGCTGCTTGTGGTTCTTGATGTGAGGCAACCAGGTTTGGTGCAGAGTGCGCACGCTCATGAAGCGATTGCGGCTGTGTTCGAGCTTGAAGCGATGGCTGAGATATCGGCGCCGATGTACTCGATGAAAACGCCGCCTGCATCACAGAAGGCATGGGGGTCTCACGATTAACTTTTCGGACAGCAATAACATCATCCATTTTATCAAAATTTTTACCTACAGAAGGTTGTTGTGCTCGTGCCGGAGCCTCGACTGTTCGTTTAGTGCGCAACATGCGAATAATCGCAATGAGCACACCCGTCAGCAACAAAACATTAAGGATCAGGCTCCAGTTTGCTTGCATCGCAGACTCCTAATTCGATTGATAAATAAAAACTCTATCTTAAATCATCGATGCACTCAAAGGATAGCCCTACACATACGAAAGATATTGATTTTTTACCACAACATGGTTTTTTAACCTATTTTTTAAAACGTAAACGCCACAAAGATGGTTTTGACAAATTAAAAGATTGAGACATGCACTCAATAAACACCCTCTCGCTTATTGAGTGCAAAAAATAACTTACGCTAAAACATGTTTGGGTACATAACTCTTAATTTGCTCTGAAAACTGGCGCAATACATCAAGACCTGAGTTTTCTGCTTGTTTACACCATTGTTGCAATGCTTCAATCAAGTCTTTTTGTGAAGATGCTGTTTTTAACCAAACACTTTGTAACGATTGGCGATAGGTATACACTATTCTCAATTGTTCGTAGCGATTTAACAACGTTTTTAAACGTGCTGTCGCATCAGCTGAGAGCAACTCTTCTCGTCGACGCAACAACGACTCTGCTCGTTGTAATAATATTTTATGTTTCTTTTGACCTGCATGTTGGCGTTTTTCGCGTTGTAAAATAGGAAGTACTACACGTTGATAGTAATGCGCCATGACTTGAAATCGATTACCAATCACCGCTTTCACCGTTTCAAGATCCACATAATCTTTTGTTTTATCGCATTGCAATTGCGGTGGCAATTTTTTTACTTTTGCAAGCCCCAACAACGACAAACAACGAATATAAAACCAGCCTAAATCAAATTCCCACCATTTCACCGAAAATTTAGCAGATGAAGCAAACGTGTGATGATTATTATGCAACTCCTCACCCCCAATCCAAAATCCCCAGGGAATAATATTCGTAGCAGCATCATCACACTCAAAGTTTCGATACCCCCAGTGATGCCCTATCCCATTGACCACACCCGCTGCCCAAAGCGGAATCCACATCATTTGAATGGCCCAAATGCTTATTCCTGGGATACCCAAAAAAACAAGATTTAACAACAACATAAGCACAACGCCCTTGCCTGAATAAGGCGTATAAAGCTTGCGCTCAATCCAATCATTTGGTGTGCCATGGCTG
>JAGVJT010000218.1 GCA_020050955.1 Legionellales bacterium
ATACAATTAATGTAATAGGAGGCGTTGTTTGAGAATTCACAAGCCACAATGCCCATGCGGTGGGAAACCAAAGCAGCAATGTTCCTACCGGTTTATGAAAGCGAATTAAGCGTAAAACAGCAGATAGATTCATAAGTAATAATTTTCTAAGTCAGGTAAAAAGATTTCAAGTAAATAGAAGCGATGTGTGGTATGCAAAGACCATGTCGCCAATCGCGCCCAAAGTGGTTGTTTATTTTGATGCATCATGGGTGATAAAAAATGATATTCGTCTTGGGTTTGATTGATGGGGTAGATTTCAAGTGCGATACGTTGAATATGAGGATGATGCCAAATTAATTCTCCTAACGCTTGTGTTTTTAAGCGCGAAAATAATGAGGCTTCGGATTCATAGGTTTTTTCGGGAAGAATGGTTCGTGCATACCAGCAATCATGCGATGATGCACGCATGATAATTTCACGTTGCAGAACTTTCTCTGTGGTAGATAAACCAAGTTTGTGTTGATCCCAAAGAGTTGTCGAGCCCCATTCATGTCTTTGAACATCCAAATAAACATGATGTGCGATGGCTTTAAGTTTGTCTGTGAGTGAGCCTTGATGTGTCAACCATGGATGTAGTGCGTGCGAAGATGAGATCATAATCTTTTATCCATTAAATAAATAACCAAAGCCACGCACCGTTTTAATCCATGGTTCACCATTTGGATTGTTGCCTAATTTGTTTCTGAGATTACTTATGTGAACGTCAATGCTGCGATCATAGGCGGTAAATTTACGCCCCATGGCATACTCGGTCAATTCTTCTTTTGAGAAAGCTTGGTTGGGGGATTTAATCAAGATTTCTAAAATATTAAATTCTGTATTCGTAAGCTCTAATGTTGCTTGATTGAGTGTCACGATCCGTTTTTTACAATCAATTTGAATGCCATGATACATGATTTGAGAACAGTAATGAGCTGAGGTGATTGGCGCTCGTTGTATTAAAGCACGTAAGCGTGCTGTTAATTCTAAAGGAAGGCATGGCTTTTGGAGATAGTCATCAGCGCCGTGTTTAAAAGCGAGCAACCGATCGATGTCATCTTCTCGTGCTGTTAAAAACAAAACAGGCGTTGTTTTGTGCTGACGAAGTGCATCGATGACATAAAAGCCATGATGCTTAGGCAGCATAATCTCTAAAATAATCGCATCGAAGGGTTGATTGAGTGCCATTTTAAGGCCTCGTTCACCATCATGTGCGCAATGAACATCAAATCCTTCTGATTGGAGGTAAGAGGAAAGATGAGAGGTATGTATCGTGTCGTCATCAATCACCAATACCTGCTTATTCATGAAGCTTGGTCCTCGTTTTCTTGTTCGCTTATATGTGTGCGTTCATCAATGCATTCAAGTAACTTAATGCGTCTTGCATCAGCATGGATAATTTTGAAAAGAAAACCATCGATGTTAATTTGTTCGCCGCGTTTCGGTAGATGTCCAAAGTTCGCGACCACAATACCACCAATAGTGTCATAGGATGCATCATTAAAATGAGATTGTAATAATGCATTAAATTCATCAATCGGTGTATGTGCTTTTAAAACGTAACGATTATCACCGTGCGCTTTGATGTGTGCTTCCTCATCAATATCAAATTCATCAGCGATTTCACCAATAATTTGTTCGATGATGTCTTCTAAGGTAATAAACCCAGAGACCACACCATACTCATCAACAACAATCGCCATATGATTGCGATTGAGACGAAACTCGCTTAATAAGAGATCAAGACGCTTGCTTTCTGGTACAAACGTTGTTTGTCGAATGATATCTAAAAGATCAAATGCGTTATCATTAGTATGTTGGAATCGTAGTAAATCTTTTGCATGCAATGTGCCGATGACATCATCTTTGTTATCGCCTGTAACAGGAAAACGTGAATGTCCAGATTGCGTGACAATGTTGAGTATTTCTGCAAATGAATGATGTTGAGAAATCGATGTCATTTGGTTTTTAGGTAACATGATATCTCGTACTTTCATTTGCGCGAACAAAAAAACACCTTCAAGCATCCCAAGTGTTTCTGCATTAATAAGCGAGCGGATCTGTGCATCGCGTAAGAGATGGATTAAATCTTCTTTCGTTTGTGGCTCAAGGTGTAGAAACTGCTTTAAACGCATCATCCATGAGTGTGTATCATCTTCTTTAGTCAATCGAATGATCCTCTTCTGTTAAGTAGGGGTTGTCGAAACCAAAATGTGCTAAGGCTTCAATTTCACGTGCGTGCATGTGTATTGCGTCTTTCTCTTCGATATGATCATAACCTAATAAATGCAAGACACCATGTAATACAATGTGTGCCCAATGAGCGACCAATGGTTTTTGAAGTGAATGACTTTCTTCTTCTAACACAGCAGGACAGATGATTACATCACCAAGAAATGGATGTTCAATCATAATAGCTTCGGGCAACTCTGAAGGAAATGCAAGCACATTGGTGGCTTTATCTTGTTTACGATAAGTATGATTTAGTGCGGTTATTTCTTGCTTTTCAACGAAGCGTAGTGTTAATTCCGTGTTATGTTTTTCTTGTGATAGCAAATATTGCACCCAAGTATTGAGTATTTCATCTGAAACAGGAATAGCTTGTGAGCATGCATGTTGAATATCGATATAATGATTCACGTTGGTTCCTCAAGAAGCCATTCAATTTGCGTTTTTAAATGAATGGGGAGCGTGGATAATTCTTCTATGTCTTTGTTATAATAAACAGATGTTGGTGTGGACTGTTGTTGATGGTGGTTGACTATTTGATCTCGTTGTTGATGCAGCCATGCAATTTGAGGTGAAAACAAATGCAGTATTGCCTCAACCCATTGATCTAAAACTTGCCAGTACGGATCGTCTGTTAACGTCATTTTAAATCGATTAAGAATAGAAGGTGCATGTTTCGCATTATACCATATTTCAGAGGACACCCAGCGGTTGACGGTGAATAAACGAATCGGTTCACCGTATCGATTCATGGCAATAGCAATGAGATGTGTCATCGGGTTTTGGATGTATTTATCCCAATCGGGAAGTTTTTCAGGGCGAATGCGTTTGGGGATTTGAGGATAACGTAAAAAGCAGTGAAAATGACCATGTTCATCATGTTCGATGTCTTCTCGATGACAGTGATAGAAATATTGAGCACCCGTTGTATGATCAATTCTATCGCCATGAGGGTAATGATTCATGCGAATATGCTGGTCATGATGGTGTAGCGTGTAATGCAAGATACTTTTACCTGGTTCTTGCATCATCATTTGTTGTGCGCGAAGCGCTTGTTGTGCATGACGTAATAATTTTGCACGACGTTTGCTACTTAATAAAGGCCATGTGAATGTCATGGATGAGTGTTGTTATTAGTGTTTATAAATGAAAGGGCGAGTCACTGACTCGCCCTTTTAAAAAAGGGTAGATTAGCTACCGCTGCAACCACTGCAAGTAGAACCAGTGCTGCCGCTGCAATTTGAACTGCCGCCGCAACCTGTGCTACCAGCACATCCTTTGCATCCTTTACAACCACTGTTACCGCTACAACCTTGGCATGTTGTTTGTGCACTGCTTGTTGTATCGTCAGCATAAGCAACAGGAACAATTGATGCAGTCGATAATGTTGTTAGCAATGCAGCTACAGCTAATGATGTTTTTTTCATGATTGCTTTCCTTAGTTCATGTTTTTTTAACAAAAGATTGTATTTATTTAAATACCATCATCTTCATCTTAGCAAAGAGAGTGCAGGGATGCGATGCTATTTATAAAAAAATTTAATAATGAGGTTGTTCTATCGTAATAGCATGCATTTTATGCATTTGATTGCTAAAATGTGAGATCAGTATCGCGTAAGGTTATTAATGTCTCTTTTATCTCAACAACATAATGATACGACGCAACAATCTTCTACAGAATCATGGATTGTTGATCTGCATTGTCATAGTTATTTTTCGGATGGATTATTAGCACCTGATGCATTATTGACAAAAGCACTAGACGCTAATATTAAAGTCTTAGCGCTGACGGATCATGACACCCTTGCAGGCCTGACATCTTTGATGCAAGCGGCAAGAGTACATCCTATTCATATTATTCCTGGTCTTGAGTGGAGCGTGAGATGGAAAACGCACGATATTCATGTGCTTGGGTTAAATATCGATCCTCAAAATCAACATTTATTGCATTGCATCCAACAGCAAGAAGAACGTCGCATTGCGCGCGCGAAGCAAATTAGTGTCTGTCTATCGAAATTTGGTGTGGCGAATGCGTATGAAAAAATTTGTGAGCGCATTGGTCATGCATGCGCGGGGCGTCCTCACTTTGCTCAATTGTTGGTGGAGGAGGGAGTTGTGCCGGATATTAAACGAGGGTTTCAACGCTTTCTTGCACGAGGAAAACCCGCTTATGTATCGACGACATGGCTCAGTCTTGAGGATGTCGTTGATGCGACAACACAAGCAGGGGGCGGGGCGGTTATTGCGCATCCATTAAAATATAAATTGACTCGAACCAAGCTGCATGCGTTAATCAATGCATTTAAATCGGTTGGTGGTGTTGGAATGGAAGTCGTTTCGGGCTTCATGACCATGCCGCAAGTGACAGAAATGGCCCATCTTTGCAATCGATTTGAGTTGTTTGCATCAACAGGATCGGATTATCACGGTGACGGTGTATCTCGTTTGGGCTTAGGAAAGCAATATGTATTGCCCGTGGATTGCACTCCTGTTTGGTCTCAATGGGATCTTCATTGAAAAGGAGCGCGAAACGCATATGAGCCAATTTTTTGCCATTCATCCCGACAACCCACAAGCACGATTATTAAGACAAGCGGTTGCGATTATTTCCGAAGGTGGTTTAATTGTTTATCCTACTGATTCGGGTTATGCGTTAGGGTGTGCATTAGGCAACAAAGCAGCGTTAGAACGAATCAGAAAATTACGTCAACTTGATAAAAATCATAACATGACACTTGTTTGCCGTGATCTTTCCGAGCTGGGAAAATATGCGCGTGTCAGTAACCCAATCTTTCGTTTACTGAAAGCATTTACGCCAGGATCATACACGTTTATTTTAAATGCAACGCACGAAGTACCTCGGTTGATGCTACATCCAAAACGAAAAACACTAGGGTTACGTGTTCCTGAGCATACGATTGCACTTTCTTTATTAGAGTGCCTTGATGCTCCACTCATGAGCAGTACGTTGATTTTACCTGGCGCTGATGCACCATTATGCGAGCCTGAGGCCATTCGAGATTTATTAGGCAATCAAATGGACCTTATTATTGATGGTGGTCATGGATGCAACCAACCAACAACGGTGGTTGATTTGACTAGTGATTACCCTCTGATTTTGCGAGAGGGTAAAGGTGACCCTACGCCGTTTCGTTAATCGTAAAATTAAGTAAGATTTTTGTTGTTTTTTGATTTAGAGGATTTCAATGTCAGCATTATTTGGCAGTAATAAACGAGTTGTGTCAGGCATGCGACCGAGTGGTCGACTTCATTTAGGCCATTATCATGGTGTGCTGAAGAATTGGGTTTCGTTACAACATCAGTATGATTGTTCATTTTTCGTCGCAGATTGGCATGCTTTAACCACACATTATGACGATACAACTGCAATTGGTGATCAAGTTTGGGACATGGTAGTGGATTGGCTTGCTTGTGGTGTGAATCCTGGTCTCTCCAGGCTTTTTATTCAATCGTGGGTGCCAGAGCATGCTGAATTACATCTTTTATTGTCGATGATTATTCCTTTAGGTTGGCTTGAGCGAGTGCCTACCTATAAAGACCAGCAAGAAAAATTGCATGAAAAAGATTTGTCAATGTATGGTTTTTTAGGCTATCCCTTACTTCAAAGTGCAGACGTTTTACTGCATAAAGCTGATTTTGTTCCTGTGGGAGAGGATCAAGTCCCACATATTGAATTAACACGTGAAGTTGCAAGACGGTTTAACTATTTGTATGGGCGTGGCCCGAACTTTGAAACATTGGCCATGGAATCCATTGCAAAAATGGGGAAGAAACACAGTAAACTTTATAATCAATTGCGTACGGCATTTCAACAAGATGGCTGTCATGAGTCATTGAGTACTGCACAAGCGCTCATTGAGTCACAGCACAATTTATCAATGGGAGATAAAGAACGGTTGTTGGGTTATTTGGAAGGCATTGGTAAGATTATTTTGTCTGAACCACAAGTTTTACTGACACCACAAGCTAAAATGCCAGGGCTTGATGGTTTGAAAATGTCAAAATCATACCATAATACGATTAGTCTTCGGGAAGAACCCAGTGTGGTTGAAAAGAAAGTTTTGACCATGCCAACTGATCCTGCACGTGTTCGACGCACTGATCCAGGCGAGCCTGAAAAATGTCCTGTGTGGCAGTTTCATTGTGTTTATTCAAATGACACGACAAAAAACTGGGTGCAAACAGGATGCCGCACGGCGAGTATTGGTTGCATTGATTGTAAACGACCTGTAATTGATGCCATCAATCAAGAACTAAAGCCTATTCAAGAAGCCATAAAAGAGTATGATGCTGATTTAGGTTCAGTGAAACGTATCGTGGCAGAAGGCAGTGAGGCTGCACGCGAAGACGCTCACAAAACATTAACCGAAGTACGAGATGCAATGGGGTTAGACTATTAATGAGTAGCGAACGATTGCAAAAATTATTAAGCCAGGCAGGTCTTGGTTCTCGACGTGAAATGGAGCGTTGGATTGAGGCTGGTTGGGTGCAAGTCAATGGTACGACCGCGACTTTGGGTGATTCTGCGCATTCTGATGATAAAATTAGTGTGAAAGGGCGCATTGTTCCGAATCCATTAAAAATAGAATATAAAACGCGCGTGTTGCTTTATCATAAGCCCATCGGGGAAATTTCAAGCCGACACGATCCCCGTCATGAAAAAACGGTTTTTGATCATTTACCGCATTTGAAACAAGGCCGTTGGATTCAAGTAGGGCGTTTGGATATCAATACATCGGGTCTTTTAATTTTTACCAACAACGGTGAATTAGCGAATCAACTTATGCATCCTAAATATGCGCTAGAGCGCGAATATGCGGTGCGTGTGCGTGGACAAGTAACCCCCGAAATGGTGAAAGCGCTGTTAACAGGTGTAAAATTAGACGATGGTATGGCAAAATTTAAACATGTTTCGTTTCAAGGCGGAGAGGGTGCTAATAGCTGGTATCATGTGGTTTTGACCGAAGGTCGAAATCGTGAAGTACGACGGCTTTGGAAATCACAGGGTATTGAAGTGAGTCGATTGATTCGTCTGCGTTATGGCTATCTCCATTTGCCACGCTCACTTGCGCGAGGAAAATATGTTGAATTAGCATCGACTGATGTTGATGCGTTAATCCACTCTCTTTCTAAATAATCAAGATGTAATGATCATGCAACGACAACGTAATTTAGCTGAACCGATAAGCACTATTGTGGAAAAATTGAGTCACGATGGACGTGGAATTGCGCGTATTGAGGGCAAAACCACGTTTATTGAGGGTGCTCTTGCTGGCGAAGAAGTGACATTTGAATACACACGTAAAAAGAAAGATTTTGACGAAGGCCGAGTCATTGATGTTTTGACTGCTTCGCCCGTGCGAGCGACACCTCGTTGCCCTCATTATGGCGTCTGTGGTGGATGTTCATTGCAACACATGAATGAGACAGCGCAGATTTACATGAAGCAAGATCAACTTCTTGATTTATTAATGCGAGTAGGGCATGTGCAGCCGCAACGTGTTTTACCACCATTGCAGAGTGATCATTGGCATTATCGTCATAAAGCTCGATTAAGTGTGCGCTATGTTGAAAAAAAACAAGCTGTTTTGGTTGGCTTTCGAGAAAAAAAGAATCCTCGTTATATTACCGCCATGGATCAATGTTCGATTTTGAGCAATCGAGTTGACCCGTTGATTCATGTTTTATCAGAACTGATTACTACACTTGACGCACGAGAACATATTGCTCAAATTGAGGTCGCTGCGGGTGATGACGATCTTGCTTTTATTATTCGTCATTTATCACCTTTAAATACGTATGATGAAGTGCGATTACGTACGTTTGCTAAAGAGACTAATACACGATTATTTCTGCAGGCAGCAGGTCCTGATTCTGTACGTTTGTTTTATCCAGAAGATGAGCAATCTTATTTGATTTATGCACTTCCAGAGCATGGTATTAAATTTCAGTTTCATCCTACCGATTTTACACAAGTTAATATCGCATTAAATCGAAAAATGGTTTCACAGGCACTTGAGCTTTTAGCCTTAGAGTCTCACGATGTGGTGTTGGATTTATTTTGTGGTTTAGGTAATTTTTCATTACCAATGGCACGTTTATGTCAGCGTGTTGTCGGTATTGAGGGTAGTGATGGCATGGTTAATCGTGCGCGAATGAATGCTGATAAAAACGGATTGCTAAATACTCAATTTCAATGCATGAATCTCGATGATGAACAGGTGTTTCAAACACTAAAATCATTTGGGGCGAATAAAATGTTGATTGATCCGCCACGTGCAGGTGCTGAAGCGGTGATGAAGAAAATACATCTATTAAATCCAGAATGGCTTGTTTATGTTTCGTGTGATCCGGCGACTTTAGCCCGTGATGCGGGTATTTTGGTACACGAACAAGGTTATCATTTAGTCGCAGCAGGAGTGATGGACATGTTTCCTCACACCACGCATGTTGAATCCATTGCATTATTTCAAAGAGAAATACGGTAGAGGTGGCTCATGGTTAAGGTCAAGGAAGGGACAGCATTATTGCCAGATGGCACCATTGATGTTGCACAATGGTTGAATCAACTTGGAAGTAAAGGTTACTTTCAAGACATGGATAGAATTCGTAATGCTTGTACATTAAGTCAGCTTTCAGGCCAAGATCATGCAACTGAAACCGGAGAGTCTTGTTTGCAGCAAGGGCTAGCGATGGCCGATGTGTTGGCTGACTTGGAGGTTGATCAAGACACACTAGCGGCAGCAATCATCTTTGAAAGTGTTCATTATGCTGAATTATCACTGGATGATGTTGAGGAGCAATTAAGCTTTCCTATTGCTCGATTAGTTAAAGGCGTGAAAAAAATGAGCGCCATTTCTAATTTACAATTACCTGAAAAATTCCAACATAACAAACACCAAATCGACAATGTACGAAAAATGTTACTTGCAATGGTGGATGATGTTCGTGTTGTTCTCATCAAATTAGCCGAACGTCTCTGTGTTCTACGAACGTCTGTTCCTATGCCTGAAGCCATGCGTAAGCAGATTGCGACAGAGGCGATGGAGATTTATGCGCCTTTAGCTAACCGATTA
>JAGVJT010000135.1 GCA_020050955.1 Legionellales bacterium
CGATTAATTTATCAACCAAAGACTTTCAAGCACAATCACCGACGCTTATTGAACGCATCCAGCTTTTATTGGAAATAACGCGCATTGAACCAACACAACTTGAACTTGAAATCACAGAAAGCAGCATCATGAATAATTACACCACAGCAATTCCTGTAATGCATGCACTAAGAGACGCAGGCATTCGCATTGCTTGTGATGATTTTGGCGCAGGTTATTCATCACTGAACTACCTCAAACAACTTCCCATTGATACCTTAAAAATTGACAAATCATTCATCGATGACATGACATGGAACGTCAATGACATGGCTATTATTCGAGCGATTCTATCAATTGCAGATCATATGGGGATTCGTGTCATTGCAGAAGGCGTAGAAACCGCGTTACAAGTGGATATGCTGCGTGATTTAGGTTGTACCATTATTCAAGGGTTTTACTTCAGTAGACCGCTATCTTCGTTTGAAGCAACGCACTTGTTAGAATCAACGCGAAAATAGAAAGGGCCAATCAGTGTGTCGCCAATTGACCCAGTGGAATGACACATAGCAAGTCCAACCTCGCAAGCAGACTATTACATACGGTAAAACGCATGTCAACCATGCATCATGCTTCTTTTACATACAGTGCAATCACATCACCTTCTGTATCCAAGATAACAGAGCGATGCCCATAAGCATCTTGCCTCACAGAACAAGCCCGTTTACACTTTATTAAGCATCGAGACTAAGGACTATGATCATGCCTCACGTTAAAACCAGTGACTTTCTTTATATGTGGCAGGGAAAACCAAAGCACCCATTACCTCCCGAAGATGCTCATTACTTATCCCCTATCAATATTCACAACAAAAATCATCATCGCGCATTGTTATTATTACATGGATTCTCATCATCACCCGCGGTGTATCGCCAACTGTTACCAACGCTTACCGGCTATGATGCATTTGTTTGCCCAACACTACCAGGTCATGGCACAAACTTAACCGATTTTGCGAATGTTAATGCTTCCGATTGGCTATTTTCGGTCGAATCCATTTGCAATGATCTTATTCAACGCTACGAGCACGTAGATGTCATGGGGCTTTCTTTAGGAGGGTTACTCGCTTACCACGCTGCGCAACGACTACCTATTCATCATCTCTACCTTCTTGCACCAGCCTTGTTCATCACACTTAATATTCGATGGACACAATACCTTATCCGTATGCTACAGTGCTTAGGTATTAAAAACATTCGCAACCATGCCGGGACTATTCGCGATACAACAAACTGGGAACTAACCTACCGCAGGCTACCACTGCATA
This sequence comes from Legionellales bacterium, assembly GCA_020050955.1. GTDB lineage: Bacteria > Pseudomonadota > Gammaproteobacteria > Legionellales > Legionellaceae > JAGVJT01. The sequence continues at coordinate 1,307 of JAGVJT010000135.1, forward strand.
CCGTTAATGAACTCTTAACATTGATTAACACATTTAATCTAACACCACCAACATGCCCAATGGATGTTTTTTTAGGTCGTCATGATCCTGTCGTTGACGTTTCAAGTTTAGCCATTCATTTTAATGGATTACCTCATGCCACATTGCATTGGTTAGAAGACTCATCACATGTTCTTCCGCTGGACACGGACATGCAAGCTATTACCGCATGCGTAAATAAAAACACACCGCCTTAGCCGCAGTGTGTTTTTCACTATTTATTATACCGTGTGTACTCCTGCTCCATCGCCAACTCCCAATCTCGCATATCAAGTACCGCGCCATTTTTTGCCATAAAATCTGTGCGCATCGTTGGAAGATTATAAAAATAAATATCACTCGCATCTAAGGCAAGTGTATGCTGGCGACTCAATGTTGCAATTTCAGCAATAGCATGATCATGCGTTTTAGCAAAAACACGTCTTGCCCGAAGATAACGTCCGTGAAATTGAGTATTTCCCCATAATTCAACATCAAGACGCTCAGCAGTACCTGCTAATTGAATACGTGGATTGCCTCGTGCACGCAATCGCAATGTGTCACTCTTCACCCAGTAAAAACTAAATATCGCTTTACCATTAATATCAAGAGACGCGAGTTTCGCCATTCCTGTTAACTGAACTTTTGGATTCTTGCGCAGGGTAATATTAACATCACTGCCCGAAATACCATCCATTTCTGTGTAACCAGGCCCAATAACGGTTAAATGGTGCAAATGAAGCTGCCCATCAAATGATGTTTTTTCTGGGTTTTGAATATGCATGTCCAAATCAGATGTTTGAATATGATGACCGGTGACAATCCCTTTTCCCTTATAAGTAAAACGACGAAGAACTTGCATACTAATGTCAACAGTCACATCGCCTCGCAGATGATACTGTTTTCCAACGTGCGCGCGACCAAAATTAATAAATAACACGCCTTGTTCACTACGAACATGAAATTGTGCAAGGTCATTCGCGTAACCATGCAAAACAACGCCCGATCTCGAACTACTTGTATTATGAAGATTCACATGCACTGGGGCGTTGATCACCACCGCAGAAAAAGGAGCTAACGTTTCAGCGCGTTGTGTATAGCCTTGCGGCACATGCTCAACGCGTGTTGGTGCACGATGAGCCACACAACCACTTAATAAAAATAACAACATCGATAACAACGTTCGTGTCAACATGAGCATGATCCCTTTTGCATGACGAAAGCGCACAACACTTTACCTTAGATGAAGTTTCTATGAAGTACAAGATAAAATGTGTCTATCATCCATGTCAACAATCGAAAATCACTCAGGATTCATCGCGTTATCACAATAATTCGTAATAATTTGCATGTTTCCCCATTCAACGTATAAAATCTCGCATTTGACGACTTAAAACATTGCAGCAAAAGGAGGGAGCGTGAGCTCTTCGTATAAAATCAATCGATTCGCACTGCTTGCTTTCTCATATCTTATGATATCCCCCCATCTTGGGCATGCAGAGGAAACTCATGCAACAGCACCTGTGACAAGTTCTTATTACCCAACGTACCCATCGACAACACCAACAGAAGGGCAACAACAAGAACGCATCAACCACGGCGAATATCTAGTAAAGATGGGTGATTGTATTTCATGTCATACGGATGTCGAGAACGGCGGCGCACCATTTGCAGGTGGCTTCGCAATTAACACACCTTTTGGCACCTTCTATACACCCAATATCACGCCTGATAAAAAAACAGGTATTGGCAGTTGGAGCGAAGATGATTTTGTTCGAGCACTCAAGGAAGGACGTGACCCACACGGACGAAATTACTTCCCTGTTTTCCCATATGCTTATTTTGCAAACGTCACAGAGCAGGACGCACGTGACATGTACGCCTATTTCATGAATATTCCCCCAGTAGAACTGGAAAATCGTCCACAACTTTTTCCCTTTAATGTTCCTGGTTCACGATTATCTCTGTGGGGTTGGAACTTTTTATTTTTCTTTCCCAACACACCATTCGCACCAGACGAAACACAGTCTGATGCGTGGAATCGAGGTAAATACATCGTCGATGGTTTAGGGCACTGCAGCATGTGTCATACACCATTAAGTCCTTTAGGCGCACCTAAAAAACGCTACTATTTAACCGGTGGCTTTATCGATGGCTATTGGGCACCAAACATCACACGGGATGGGTTAAAATCTGCGAGCCTTGAAGAAATTGCTGAAGATGTTTTCAAGCATAATGAGCTCATTAATCATGCAGGCCCTGTTGCAGGACCAATGGCCGAGGTCAATCATAACAGTTTGATGTACATGACAAAGGAAGATCGCCTTGCCATTGCAACTTATCTAAAAACAGTCGTCAGCGAAGAGCCTCTCGGCCTTGCGCCATCAGATAAGGCACCATCGCTTGCACGTGGTCGCCAAGTCTACAACAAAGCCTGTGTTGTATGTCATCAAAATGGTGAAATGACAGCACCTATTATTGGTGATGGTGCGTCTTGGTCTCGCCGATTGAAAGACAATGGCTTAACTGGTCTTTATCAGCACGCCATCAACGGTTACAATAGCATGCCTGTACGAGGCGCATGCGTAACATGTTCCGACAATGACATTTTATCGGCTGTCGATTACCTCTTAAACCGATCACTCACACGCTCTCAATGGCTCAATATACCAACAGAACAACATGAAGAAGCCGCTAACCAAGTAAGGGAAAAGGATGCGAAATAAATTCATTCACTTAAGTAAAATTATTTTTTTACTTGCATGCAGTATAGGAAAAGATGCATTAGCATCTGTGGATCATTGGCAAATGAATATGCCAAAGGGAGTGACCCCACTTAGCCAAGACATGTATAACTTGCACATGATTGCCATGCTTGTTTGTGCTGTCATCGGTGTGCTTGTGTTCGGTGTGATGTTCTACGCACTTATTCATCATCGAAAGTCAAAAGGACATGCACCCGCGGTATTTCATGAAAATCTACGTCTTGAAATTGTGTGGTCGATCATTCCTTTTCTTATCTTAGTAGGGCTTGCCATTCCTGCGACAAAAATTTTAATGCGTATGGAAGATAGTTCGAAAGCGGATCTCACGATTAAGGTGGTTGGTTATCAATGGAAGTGGCAATACAACTACCTTGATAAAGATGTGCATTATTTTAGCTCACTATCAACACCCTATGCGCAAATTCAAAACCATCAGCCCAAAGGTGATTGGTACCTCCTTGAAGTTGACCGTCCATTAGTGCTTCCTATTCATAAAAAAATTCGTTTTCTTGTCACCTCAAATGATGTCGTACACTCGTGGTGGGTCCCTGATCTTGGTGTCAAGCGTGATGCCATTCCTGGTTTCATGCATGAAGCGTGGGCTCGGATTGATAAACCAGGTGTGTACCGCGGCCAATGTGCTGAATTATGCGGTATCAATCACGGATTTATGCCTATTGTCGTCAACGCCGTCACCGAAGAAGAATTTGAAACATGGCTAAAAGAACAAGCACAAGCTACACCAGAAGTAGCTCGAACATTATCTCGTCCAGAGCTAATGGCGCTTGGGAAAGAGAAATATGAAACAAATTGTGCTGCTTGCCATCAACCAAACGGGAAAGGCATTCCACCACTCTACCCTGCATTAAAAGGCAGCTCTGTTGCTGTTGGCCATCCTGTTTCTCGGCATATTGATCTTATTTTACAAGGTATCCCTGGCTCGGCCATGCAACCTTACAAAGATCAACTCACCGATGAAGAAATCGCAGCCATTGTGACGTACGAACGCAATGCCTGGAATAACAATACCGATGATGAAGTTCAACCCGCAGATGTCGCGCTTGTTCGTCAAAGTTATCAACAACAACCGACTCTGGTTGAAAAAGCACATGTAGGAGGTCTACGATGAATCAATCTCTAGGATTAGGCGTGGAACATGATGATCACGGACCTGAGCAAGGACGTGGTGTCATTGGTTTCATGAAGCGTTGGGTATTCACAACCAACCACAAAGACATTGGCACCCTGTATTTATGGCTTGCAGTGGCTAGCTTTTTTATTGCGGGCAGCATGGCTCTCGTGATTCGTGCAGAACTCTTTCAACCTGGCCATCGCTTTGTTGATCCAAACTTTTTTAATCAAATGACAACATTGCATGGCCTCATCATGCTATTCGGCGTTGTCATGCCTGCCTTTACAGGCATGGCAAACTGGCAAATACCTTTGATGATTGGTGCGCCAGACATGGCATTGCCTCGTTTAAATAACTGGAGCTTTTGGTTATTGCCTTTTGCGTTTGCATTATTGGGTTCAACGTTATTCCATGCAGGTGGTGGCCCTAATTTTGGATGGACAATGTATGCACCACTTTCGACACAATACGCACCACCCAGCACTGATTTTATGATTTTTTCGGTACACATGATGGGTATATCATCCATCATGGGTTCAATCAACATCATCACCACCATCCTTAACATGCGCGCACCTGGCATGACGTTAATGAAAATGCCAATGTTCGTATGGACATGGCTTATCACCGCATTTCTTTTGGTTGCCATCATGCCGGTATTAGCAGGAGCAGTAACCATGATGCTTGCCGA
>JAGVJT010000234.1 GCA_020050955.1 Legionellales bacterium
ATGCATGGATCAAGAAAGGCCACGAAACACTTGATGAAATTGATGGATTAAGTAAATTTGTTGGCATTAGTTTGATGAAGACAACACCTGCAGTGTAATTAACAAAAAACCATTCTCACAACGTGAGAATGGTTTTTTTATTTAGTCTTCTGTCATGAGCTGAGGCTCACCTTGTCTAAATTGACCAAACGTCAAAATCCGTGCAATTTGATGATTATTACTCAAATAAAGAATATTGCTTTCGTCACTAATGGCCGGAAAAAGTAACAATTGATTTAACTGTGTGCTTAATGTGAAACTGTCGAGTCCTAATGCATACAATCGGTTATAACTGTTCAATTGTTCCGGCCAATTTCGATTGCCGAGATGATTCATAAAAACCCATGGCATATCGCAAAAAATAATACCGTTTAAATCTCTATCTTTCATGGTATTTGGACTGCCTCCGTACACGCTTGATGTCGCATAAACGGGTACATCGCCTGCATAATAATAATTAAGAAGCGGTTTAATTTGGCGTGCTTCGGAAGGATAAGCCACAAGAAAAATCAGATCAAAGTCTTGTCGTCGTCGAGGAATTGCCTCAATGGAACGGCCAATGAGTTGCTTAATTTGTTTTTCTCGTGCTTCACTCGCATCAATGTGTAAGATGCCTCGAATGGCATGATTAAAATCGCCGTGTGACTGGTAATGTAACGTATCAACGACTTCTCCGCTTAACGCTCCCCATTGATTGATGAACGCCTTGACAATTTCATCGCCCCATGTGCCTTCTGGTGCGATGATGAGCGCTCGAGTCAATCCATTTTTGTGTGCTCTCGCTGCGACTTGACGTGCTTCAAGTGTTGGTGATAATCCAAATTGGTAAGCATTATCACCCAAAGGCGTTTGAACATCATTCAGCAGTAGCGTTGGGACTGGATGCGGAAGCTCTGCAACTTGAGCAACATCTTGTTTCGTGAGAGGGCCTACAATGTAGTCAGCACCTTCCGCTAATGCCTGTTCATAGAGCGCGGAAACAGCTGCAATATTAGTGTCGTAAAAGCGAACTTTTGTCACCGATGCCATGCCACTTGCTTCGTAAGCGGCTAAAAATCCATCTTTAATGGCTTGTCCTGGTCCTGAAAGAAGGCCTGACAAGGGCAGCAATAATGCAATTTGCTTCGGCGGCGGGTAAAGACGCGCACGCATGTCATCAATTGACTCCGGTAAAATACTGTTTGCGGGATGATGTGGGTAATTATCTTGCCAGCGCTGTAATTCAGTAAGCATGGTATGTGGACGATGGTTGTATTTATGAGAAAGGCTTGCCAGTTGCATCCAGCCTTTTAGAGTGGAGCCGGAAGGTGCCTCCATGGCAAGTGTGTCTAATTCTGCGATGGGTAAGCGTGTGAGTGACAGCCATAATGCACGGCGATTGTTTGCGCGCGATAAATCATCGGGTAAAAATGCTTCCAGTTTTATGCGCTCCACCACTGACTCTGTGGGATTACCTAACGTTTGATACGCTTGTGCTAACAGGTCATGATATTGTGCTTGGTAATAAATGGGTAGGGTTGTGCTATTACGAACTGAGGCTAGTTGTGTTAAAACATTTCGGGGTTTTGCGTGTAAAAGTTCAAGTTTCGCAAGAAGTATTTTTTTCTCATCGGATGCTTCTGCAGACAATGGTGTCATTTGTGATAAGATCGCCTGAGCTCGGTTCCATTCGCCATCTTGAATAAAACGACCTGAAGCCATGAGGAGCAATGTTTGTTGTTCTTCGCCTGTTTGTTTCTGCGCAAGTGCAAGGTAGGCGGTTGCGGGCATGGTGTAAGGGCTTGTTAAGGGTTGGCGTGTTCGTTGTTGTGGTGTGTTTTCCGTGATGGTGGTGCAGTTTGTTAAAAAGACAACACAGATCATCAGTGAAATGCGTTTTAAACAACGAAGAATTTGCCCCATGATCGTATACCTAAAACGGAAGAACGCAACAGGATAAACCATGATGAGCTCATCGACAAGCACCTTAGGCACACTCTACATCATTGCAACGCCGATTGGAAATCGAGAGGACTTAAGCTTTCGAGCATTGCAAACCTTACAATCCGTGGATTTTATTTTGGCAGAAGATACGCGCCACTCTGCGCCATTGTTGACATCATTTGGTGTTCAAAAACCACTCGTATCTTTGCATGCGCATAACGAAGCACATCAAAGTGAGCTTGTCGTCAAACGTCTTTTAAATGGCGAGTCATGTGCATTGATTAGTGATGCAGGAACTCCTTTAATTAGCGATCCGGGTTATCCGCTTGTGAAATTAGCACGAAACGTAGGCGTGATGGTGATCCCAATTCCTGGCGCGTGTGCATTTGTAGCGGCACTTTGTGCTGCGGGTGTGCCATGTGATGTGTTTACTTTTGCAGGTTTTCTTCCCGCGAAAGAAGTCGCACGTCGTCGTGCACTGAGTGCTTATTTAACAACCACACACACACTCATTTTTTATGAGTCAACGCATCGAATCATAGCATGCATTGATGATATCGCTTATAGTTTTGGTGATGCATGCGAGCTTGTGTTGGCAAAAGAGCTGACAAAAACTTTTGAACGATTTGTAGCAGGAACACCGGCTGTTGTGAAAGCCTGGTTATTGGAAGATAAAGCGCATGAAAAAGGTGAGTTTGTGCTTATCCTGCCACCGCGAAAAACCGTGAAACTGGCGTCACATGTTGAACAAGGTTTATCGGAGTTGCTGAAGGTGTTGCCGTTAAAACAAGCCGTTAAATTAGCGTCCACATTGTCTGGTGTGAATAAAAATGAGCTTTATGCGTTGGCGTTGAGTGAGCAACATGAATGAGAGCCATGATGAAAAAATTGATCATATCTTGGGTGGCGAGTGTCTTTATGCTTATATCGTCAATTTCCACGGCCACGCAATTAGGACAGATAAATGTACAACACCCTGTTCTTGGGCAACAAACAGTCACGTATGAAGCTTTAAACGGCTATGCTGTGGCTGAAGGCGATGTGCTGCTTGGGCTATTAAAGCCTTCGTCTGCATTAATGCAAGCGTCCGTGATAAAGCTTGATGCGAGACGATGGCCGAGTGGTATTGTCCCCTATGAATTTGATGAGCAATTACCTTGGAAAAACAAAGAAGATGTTTTAAGTGCAATTGAGCGATGGCAGCGTGTAACGCATGTGATTTTTATGCCGTTAACTGCCGAAAACAGAGCACTCTATAACGATTATGTGGTGTTTGTTCCTGAAGCTGGTAGGCTGTGTGCTTCGTTTGTTGGGCGTCAAGGAGGGCGTCAAGTCGTGCAGCTATCAACGCGGTGTGATGTGATGACAACGGTGCATGAAATTGGTCATGTGTTAGGTTTATGGCATGAGCAATCGCGTCTTGATCGCGACCAATACATTCGAATTTTGTGGGAAAACATCGAGGAGCAATCGAAATATAATTTTGAACAACACTTGACCGACGGCATTGATCACGACGCGTATGATTATCAATCGGTTATGCATTATTCAGCACATGCGTTTTCAAAAAATGGTAAAGAAACGATTGTGCCATTGCAAGAAGGCGCGGTGATTGGACAACGTAAAGACATTAGTCCTTTAGATAAAGCGGCAGTGAATGCAATGTATCCAGGGCCTCAAATTGAGAAAACAGATCCATTGCCTTAAGTGTAAATAACATGATGTCACTTAATGAATAAAACGCAGGAGAGCGCATGCAAAACAAAACGATTTACCTTGATGCTTATCAACCACCAACATTTGATGTTGAAACGGTTATGCTGGACATTGATTTACATGATGATCATGCACAAATCACCAATTGTATGTCGCTTGTGCGTCGGCATCCTGGCGCGTTACGATTGCACGGTAATGAGTTGACGTTCGTCAGTGTGCATTTAAATGATAATGCTGAGCCTTTAATGCCTAATGACTATGCATTTGAGGGCGAAGATTTAATCATTCATACGTCTCTTGATGCGCTAACATTGACAATTGTCACGCGTATTCACCCTCAAAATAACACAGCACTATCAGGTCTGTACCGTTCACATGAGCTTTTTTGTACACAATGCGAGGCAGAAGGTTTTCGACGAATCACCTATTTTCCAGATAGACCGGATGTCTTATCTATTTATACGACACGTATAACGGCTGATAAAACGCGTTATCCTGTATTATTGTCTAATGGAAATTGGGTGGATGCAGGGGATGCACCTAATAATCGGCATTGGGTGAAATGGCATGATCCTTTTAAAAAGCCCTCGTATTTATTTGCGTTGGTGGCTGGAAATTTGATGTGTGTGCGTGATCAATTCAAAACGTGTTCTAATCGCACGGTTGATTTGCGTATTTATGTTGAGCCTGGTAACGAAGATAAATGCGCGCACGCCATGCATTCCTTAAAACATGCGATGCGTTGGGATGAAGAGCACTATGGGCGAGAATATGATCTTGACTTGTTCATGATTGTTGCCGTTAGTGATTTCAACATGGGGGCGATGGAGAATAAAGGGCTCAATATTTTTAATGCCAAATACATTCTAGCACGTCCCGACACGGCAACGGATCAAGATTATGCCGACATTGAAGGCGTGGTGGCGCATGAATATTTTCACAACTGGAC
>JAGVJT010000225.1 GCA_020050955.1 Legionellales bacterium
CACAAGTGTGCTTCCTGCACTAACCGCTTCTTCGATATCGTCACTCATACCCATGGAAAGTGTGTCCAATGGATAATGGAGTGTTTGCGCAATGTCTTGTTGCAAATGAGCAAGGCGAAAAAATGCTTCACGACGTTGTGATGGCGGTGTTTGAGGATTAGGAATGGCCATGAGTCCTCGTAACTTTAATTTAGGATAAGTGAGCAATGCACGTGCAAAATCAACTGCCTCGATGGGTAAAATCCCTGATTTAGTTGGTTCATGGTCAATGTTCACTTGAATGCATACATTCAATGGTTCTGTGCCGTCTTTGCGTGCGTCATTGAGTAATTTTGCAATGTTTAACCGTGCAATGCTGTGTACCCACGAAAAATGAGTTGCGATGCCTTTTGTTTTATTGCTTTGAATCGGGCCAATGAAATGCCAACAGGGTGGATTTTTTTTGAAGGCATTTATTTTTTGTAACGCTTCTTGATAATAGTTTTCACCAAAATGGTGTTGTCCTGCATCCATGGCGTTTTGTATTACAGATAAGGGGTGTCCTTTACTCACAGCAAGTAAAAGAACACATCCTGGCGCACGATGGTACTTGTGCTCCAGGTTTGAGATGGTGTGCCGAATGTGTTCTAGGTTGGATGATACATTCATGATGAATGTTTCAAAGCCTCTTTTTGATATTCAATCAGTGTCGCAATACCACCTTCAGCCAGCGTGAGCATGGTGTTAAGTTGTTCGCGATCAAAACTGCCGTCTTCCGCTGTTCCTTGTACTTCGATGAATTGCTTTTGTTCATTCATGACTACATTCATGTCGGTTTCGGCTAAAACATCTTCGGCATAATCAAGATCAAGTACAGGTTGACCACGATAAATACCTACTGATACGGCTGCAATGTAGCGCAATGCTGGTTGTTTTTTAATTTTTTCATGTTGATGCATCCATTGCACAGCGTCATGCATGGCAACACATGCACCTGTAATGGCCGCGGTACGTGTACCTCCATCGGCTTGTAACACATCACAATCAAGTGTGATCGTATTTTCGCCTAACGATTTTAAATCAACGCATGCTCGCAAAGAACGGCCAATTAATCGCTGAATTTCGAGTGTTCGTCCGCCTTGTTTACCTCGACTGGCCTCTCGTTCGTTACGGCTATGAGTCGCCCGTGGTAACATGCCATACTCAGCAGTGATCCAACCTTGATTTTTTCCTTTAACAAAACGAGGAACGCCATCGATGACGGATGCGGTACAAAGCACGCGTGTTTGACCAAACTCAACGAGCACAGAGCCTTCAGCATGTTTTGTATAATGACGAGTAATTTTGATGTCTCGCAGTTGATTTGGTTCACGGTGACTAGGGCGCATGGTAAGATCCTAAATGTACAAAAAATCGATTATAAACGTTTCGTTTTACAGATGCATCTTGAAAAAAGCGAAGCATGCAATTTTTTTGAAAATCAATCATTGTTGATTGAGATGATTGTTATTTGTTTATTTAAGTAAAATGAGTAAGGTAATTATTTATGTCAGAGCAATGTTCAGGAAGTCTGTTTATCGTAGCAGCGCCATCAGGTGGCGGTAAGACCAGTTTGATCAAGCATCTAGTGGCATGTGTTGATCGTCTTGTGGTCTCTGTTTCACATACGACACGCGATCAACGCCCTGGAGAAGAAGATGGAATACATTATTTCTTTATTTCAGAAACACAGTTTGAAATGATGATTGATGCCAATCAATTTGTTGAGCATGCACGTGTATTTAATCATTTTTATGGCACATCCCATGAACAAATTCACGAACGATTGCAGCAAGGCATGGATGTGATTTTGGATATTGATTGGCAGGGTGCGGCACAAATTAAGCATTTTTTCCCAGACGCGATTGGTATTTTTATCTTACCACCTTCATTGCATGCATTAGAAAATCGTTTGAAAAATAGACAGCGTGATGATGTTGATGTGATTCGTGAACGCATGAGGCGTGCTTGTGAAGAATTAAGTCATTATGATGAATTTGATTATCTTGTTGTGAACGATGATTTTGAAAAAGCAGCCAGCGAGTTAGCTGCTATCATTACATCGTGTCGCTTAAAAGTAACACGACAAGTGCTTGAGCAGCGAAAATTGCTTTCTTTCTTGCTAGCATCGCAGTAAAATGAAACATTTTTCATTAAGTGGGGAATATTCATGGCGCGTGTCACTGTTGAAGATTGTTTAGAGCATGTTGCAAATCGATTTGAATTAGTCATGGTTGCCTCAAAACGTGCACGTGAAATTGCCATTCGCGGCGCTCAGCCGATGGTTGAATGGGAAAATGATAAACCAACGGTTGTTGCTTTACGTGAAGTGGCAGAAGGGCTAGTTAAAGCTGATATCTTAGAAAAAGATTAAGTACTCTTTAGTTCGTTTTTATGATTCGTTCGTGTTCATGTCACGTGAGCACGAGTGAATATTATGTTTAATAACCATGATGGTTAATGTGTTTAGTCTTGCCATGAAAAGCACGAGGAGATTGGGGCGTGAGCTACTTTAAGGAGTTATATGAAGAGCTAGTGCGTTACCTGGATCCGTTGCAAATCGAAAAATGTTATCAAGCTTATTTGGTGGCTGAAAGAGGCCATGATGGGCAGATGCGCCGTTCAGGCGAGCCCTATATCACACATCCTGTTGCTGCCGCGTTAATATTAGCCAAAATGCGCTTGGATTATCAAACGATCATGGCGACATTGCTTCATGACGTGGTTGAAGATACTTCTGTTAGTCAAGAGGACTTGACGCAACAGTTTGGTGAAGATGTCACTGCATTAGTGGATGGTGTCACTAAACTTACTAAAATAAAATTTGAATCACGCGCAGAAGCGCAAGCTGAAAATTTCCGAAAAATGGTTTTAGCTATGGTGAAAGATATTCGTGTCATCATGGTGAAACTTGCCGATCGATTACATAACATGCAAACGCTTGGTGCGATGCCTGTTGTAAAGCGACGACGAATTGCAATTGAAACATTAGAAATTTACGCACCTATTGCGAATCGATTAGGCATGCATGCTATGTACACAGGGCTTGAAGATCTTGGTTTTAAAGTTTTATACCCTATGCGTTATCGTGCGATTAAATCCGCGGTTGATAAAGCACGAGGTAATCGACGTGAATTAACGCAAAAAATAGAGCAAGATTTACAAAAAGCAATGGATACATTGAGTATTCCATATGAACATGTTTTTGGACGACAAAAACATTTGTATAGCGTTTATCGTAAAATGCGACAAAAGAAAGCATCTTTTGCTGAAATTGTTGATGTGTTTGCATTTCGTGTTATTACAGAAGACATTGATGCGTGTTACCGTGTGATGGGCGCACTTCATCGAACGTATAAACCTGTACCTCAACGTTTTAAAGATTACATTGGCATTCCTAAAGTAAATGGTTATCAGTCATTGCATACCACATTATTTGGTCCTTATGGTGTGCCTTTAGAAGTTCAGATTCGCACGCAAGACATGGATAAAGTTGCTGAAAATGGCGTGGCTGCACATTGGATTTATAAGTCCTCGGGTCTTGAGGTGAATAAAGCACAATTACGTGCACGTGAATGGGTTCAACGGCTATTAGAGCTTCAGCATAGCACCGGTGATTCACTTGAGTTTATTGAAAATGTAAAAATCGATTTATTTCCTGATGAAGTTTATGTGTTTACGCCGAAAGGGCATATCATGGAGCTGCCGCGAGGAGCGACACCTGTTGATTTTGCGTATGCTGTGCATTCTGGTGTTGGAAATAGTTGTGTTGCCGCGAAAGTTAATCGTCGTTTAGTGCCGTTAAGTATTCCGCTCGCGAATGGTCAAACGGTTGAAATTATCACAGCGCCAGGCGCACATCCTAACCCGTCATGGTTAAATTTTGTGGTCACAGGAAAAGCACGAGGCAATATTCGAAATTTCTTAAAAGGCCAACAAAACTCTGAGTCGATTTTGATGGGGCAACGGTTATTAGAACAATCTTTTGCTGAGCTTGCGACAGAGTATGAAAAAACTCCACCTGAATCATTGCAAGCGTTGCTGCATGATTTAAATTACAAAACCATGGATGATTTGCTATATGCCATTGGCATTGGTAATCAGATGCCGATGGTCATTGCAAAACGATTAGTGCTGACGGACGATAGTGGCGAGTTAGAAAAAACATTCCATAATCGTCCTTTAGCTATTAAAGGTACGGAAGGCATGGTGGTGCATTTTGCTGAGTGCTGCCAACCTATTCCTGGTGATAATGTGGTTGGACGTTTTCAGCAAGGTCGAGGCATTCTTGTGCATGCAAGTGATTGTTCTGTTGTGATTCAAGGACGTAGCAGCCCTGAGCAATTCGTTTCCATGCGCTGGGACGATCATGTTCAAGGTGAGTTTTGGGTTGATATTACGGTTGAAGTGATGAACCAACGTGGCGTGTTAGCAGCCCTTGCAACCGCTATTTCAGAAGCAGAATCAAACATTGGCAATATCAGTATTGATCCTCGTGATGGGCGACATAATGCGGTGACATTTGCGATTAGTGTTTTAAATCGTACTCATTTGGCACGTGTTATGCGCCGATTACGTGCGAATAAAATGGTGATGCGTCTTTATCGAAAAAAACAAGGTGAATTATGATTAATGCTATTCATACGGATTTGGCACCGTCAGCGATTGGAACTTACAGTCAAGCTGTTGTGGCTGGTAATACGGTTTATATTTCAGGTCAAATCCCGTTAGATCCTACGACTATGCAGTTGTGCAGTGACGATGTTCAGCAACAAATAGAACAAGTTTTTAAGAATTTATCAGCGGTGGTAAAAGCCGCGGGTGGGAGTTTGCAACACATTGTGAAGCTCACGGTGTATTTGATTGATTTAATTCACTTCCCGTTAATTAATGAAGCCATGACACGTTATTTTAAAGCGCCTTATCCTGCGCGTGTTGCATTAGGTGTTGCAATGTTGCCACGTCAATCACAAGTGGAAATAGATGCTATCATGGTATTGCCAGAAACAAGGACATAATACAAATGGGTTTACTCGCACTTTTGGTATTTGTTGCATCAATCATTGCGTTTTTTTCAGAAGAATTTTTACAGTTTTTTAAAAAATTCTTTGCCATTCGAGGCATGTTACTGATATTTCCTTTGTTGGTTGTCTCGGGCTTCGTCATGGCATACATGCATGAAGTATTAAATGCTTTATTGTGGCTTCAAACACAACTGCGTTATGTCATGCTAAAAAGCGTTAATATGCTACCATTTCGTACAGGGGCAGCATTCATTGTTGAGGTATTTTATTTATTATTAATCCCAAGTTTGTTCGCACATGGGGTTTATTGGTTCGCGAAATACAAACATTTGAAAAATGAACTGCTATGGGCAACACGAATATATCCGTTTCTATGGACGTTTTTGATCATCTTATGGATCACGTGATGGCTTGATGCCCGCTGACGCGGGCACAAATTGTTTATGATGCTGATGTGTTATTAGGTACGGCTGTTGGCGCTTTGCTTGGTATGGCAATCAGTTGCATGATCCCCAAATCGCCGGATGATTTACGACTAATTAATAAGTCAACTGTTAATGCTTGCACCAGTTTGTGTTCTTTATTTTGATACGTGACTTGTAGTGGCAGTGACGCTTTCCATTGATTATCTTTGACAAACTGAACGGACGCTTTACCATTGAGCTGACTGCTAACGGCAAGTTGTTGCTTTTTAATGGCATTTAAATTTCCTGATGCATTGAATGCTTGATCAAACCCTTGCCATCCTTGGTCGGTAAAGCAAGATTTTAATGCAAGCAATTCGTTATCGATGCTGGTCGAATTAAAATCAAAGGATTGCACCACGGCCTTTTCTGCCCATTGTTTCACAAGCGCAAGATCAATGGTTTTCATGTCTTTTGAAAAATGATAATGACAATCCATGGTGGGTAATGTTTGAGGTGCGGGTGTTGCTTGTGTTGTTGGAGCAGTTGGTGCGACAGCTGTGTCAGCAAAACTTGCAAAAGATGACGTGGCGCAAAGGAAGATGACTAGCGAACGACGTTTCATTAAAGAACTCCATGTATAAACTTGAATGATGCACTTTGCCATGTTAGAAAAAGTATTTCAATCGTTTATGCCTGTATGCTTTGAATTGCGCCTAGTATTTTCACGTGGATGCTACATTCGCATTTCTTAGTCGATCTGATATCATGCGTGCATGATTGGTTGTATTGTACGATGAGGATTGTGTGTTTGTTGTCACAGGTGGTGGAAGCGGTATCGGGCGTGCGTTAGCAAGATCTTTAGCTGATCGCGAGCAAGAAGTTTTGATCGTGGGTCGACGAGAAACATGGTTAGCAGAAACGGCTAGTTATTCATCTCATATCCGATACATGTGTGCTGATCTTGCTTCTCCTGAAGGGCGTCAACAACTTGTGCATGAGCTTCGTGATGAATCAAGGTTAGATGGGTTAGTGCATAATGCTGGTGTAATTGATCCCATTGCACCGATGGGTGAGTTGACCGATGATGCTTGGCGTTTAATCATGGCCATCAATCTAGATGCGCCCTTTTTTTTAACAAAAGCTTTAAAAGATAAACTACATCACCATGCACGCGTATTAAATATTGGTTCAGGTGCGGCATATTTTCCTGTTGTCGGTTGGGCGCCTTATTGCGTCTCAAAAGCCGGACTTTCGATGCTAACGAGATGTTGGCAACTTGAATACCCACATCTTGCCTGTGCAAGCGTCATGCCAGGTATTATTGACACAGACATGCAAGCAAGTATTCGTGCAGCGCATCACATGGAAAAAGAAAAACAAGCATTTTTTCAGGATTTAAAAGATCGTCATCAATTGCTTTCTGTGGATAATGTTGCTTCGTTTTTAACGTGGTTGTTGTTGGATGTTGATAAAAACGAATTTGTTTCAAAAGAATGGGATATTTATGATCCCTGTCACGCGGAGTTTATTCATGCATCATGATCTTAAAGTTACAGCCGAATTAACGGTGCGTAGCATTTTATTAGCCATTGTGTTAACTGTTTTGCTTGCTGCCTCAAATGCTTATCTAGCATTGAAATTAGGTATTTTAACGTCTGCTTCTATTCCTGCTGCTATCATTTCAATGGGGATTTTACGGTTTTTTAAGGGTGCGACTATTTTAGAAAACAATGCTGTGCAAACGGCTGCATCTGCAGGAGAGGCTGTTGCTGGTGGTATTGTATACACTATTCCTGCATTGATCATGATTGAATATTGGCATCAATTTGATTACATCACCAATTTTTGTATTGCAGCTTTTGGTGGGATTTTAGGGGTTTTATTCTCCATTCCACTGCGTCGAGTTTTGGTAAATGAGCCTGCACTGCAATTTCCTGAAGGTCGAGCCATTGCTGAGGTATTAAAATCTTCTAATAATAAAATGGGATTTCGGCATCTTGTTTATGGCGGCATGATTGGGGCAATGCTTGAGTTATGCCAAGTTGGATTAAAACTTATTGCAAGTAGCTGGAGCTATTGGGTTGTTGTAAAGC
>JAGVJT010000228.1 GCA_020050955.1 Legionellales bacterium
GTCATGGTGCATGCCGTGTTTGGAAAATCACCGGTGCAACTTACTGAATTGAGCGAACCACTTAGTGAGGTAAGGCTTGATGGGGTGACATTTGACCAAGCACCTCCAGCAAGACTTTGTAAGACAAGAGGGGCTCCTTGCTGTGAGCCAACAGCCACACAAACAGTACCTGACACGGATGTTGTTGTGTCGCCAGAGCAGCTAACAGCCGAGATAATGCCATTTGTAATCGTAGGAGAAACACTGGACACAGTCCAAGATGAACCATTATCGGTGGTTTGTGCAAAAGCAATGTTATCATTCGCATCACTCAATCCACTCGCAACGCATACACCGCTACTGGTGCAGCTGAGGTTATTTGAGGTCTGCGATGAGATTGTGTAGCCACTGAATGATGGTGATTCAATAACACCCCATGTGCTTCCATTGTTAGTGCTCTGAGCGATAAACGGTGTGGTTCCTGCTACACCTATTACTGCAAAAAAAGTAGAGCTTGGATTGGCACTTACACTGTAAAAATAAGGCGAATTGGTTGGAAGATTGGTTATCGCACTTGGAGAGTACTGTGTGAATGTAATTTGTGGCGTGACAATACCTAATAATGCAACATTCGTTGTCCCGGCGCCACCAGCCGCCGCGCAATATCCTGATGAATTACAGCTTATGCTTTTGAATGATACGGATGTAAATGTTGACGTCAGTGGAATGACAGCATAAGAGCTAATAGAACTTATCTTGAAAATGGGCGGATAACCTGGTGATGATATTGTTGTAGATTGCATTGCAAAACAACCTTGAGATGAACAGCTTACTGGGTTAAGAGTACCATAAGGAACTGAAGGGAGTGAGTTGGGATATGTGCTCCATGTTGCTCCCGTATTAGTAGATCCCGCGAACATGTTATTTCCAACGACGGCACAATAGGTTCCCGAACAGCTGGCTGCTGTCAAATAAGGGCCGATTGGAGCAGCTGATGAGGATGTGATGGTTTGCGTTGAATAATTTTGTTGATCCGTGCTACTTGTTGCAAGAAGGAGCGCCTGACCTGAGTAAGAACCCGCAGCAATTAAAAGAGGCAGCGGCGTCGTACTTGATGTGGTAATACCGATATTTGAACTTGGATTTGTTTGTGAGCATTCATATGAGGAACCATCAGTGCACACGGTAATAGACGATGAATAAGTTGTTTTCATTAGCGCACTGGATGGATTGTTATTGGATAATTTTGCGCCGTCGATGATTAAGCCTAATAAGCATGATTCATGTGGTTTTAATGCAAACGTTTTTGCGCATAAGCCATCGATGCCTGTAGTCATTTGGGACAGATAAGGTGCACTACGCGTCATGCGTAAATTTCTTGGAATAGATGTGTTATTGGTAACTTTATAAACAATAAGCTTACTTTTATTAATGGGTACATTAATTTGAGTTTGTGTGATGGGCTCAATGGTGTATTTGGGTTGAGCTGCGTGCAGTGAGGGTGTAAATAAGGCGACAACCAAATAAGTAAGAACATGGCTCTGTTTAATGTTCATCGTGATAAATTCCTTGTTTTTTATTCATGTTTGACCCTAACAATGATATTTGGCATCCCTTGCCGTTGCTAAGTTAACATCTTATGGTGAAGCATGCAAAAGTCGGCACGTACGTTACATGAGTTATGCTAAAATTGGTGTTATAAGTAGTTTATAGAGTGGATCATGACGCAAAAAAAACGCCTTATTATAGGTATTACTGGCTCATCGGGCATTGTTTATGGTGTGCGATTGTTGGAAGTATTAAAAGCAATGGACATCGAAACACATCTTGTTGTGACAAAAGCAGGTCAGTTAACTCGTGCGTATGAAACCGAGCTTAGTTTGGGTGATTTAAAGGCATTAGCTGACGTGTATCACAATATTCAAGACATTGCATCTCCACTTGCAAGCGGTTCGTTCAAAACGTTAGGCATGATTATTGCGCCTTGTTCTATGAATACGTTGAGTGATGTTGCGCATAGCTCCTCACATAACTTACTAACACGTGCAGCAGATGTGGTATTGAAAGAACGCCGCCGCCTTGTGCTTTTACCTCGCGAATCGCCGTTGCATCTTGGGCATTTACAAAACATGGTGACGGTGACGCAGCTCGGTGGCATCGTGTTTCCTCCTGTCCCTGCGTTTTATCAGAAGCCGCAAAGCATTAGCGATTTAGTGGATGATACGGTGGGCCGTGTTTTAGATCTGTTTGATTTAGATAATACGCTCGTGAAGCGCTGGGGCGATTCATTATAAAAGGCAGTGGTGGCGCTGTTTTTCTTGGTTGGTTAACGGTAGTGGTCAAACATATGCTATGTTATAAAGTAAGTCATAGTGTATTTTATATTGAATTGTGAGTAAATTTATGGCAAGTAATCCGTTGTTAAGCGCGTCGTTTTGGGCGCTGGATACGGCTGCTAAAGCGAATGTACGTGCGTATGTCGATCCACAAGGAACGCGTCTCAAATTTAATCTTAAAGATGTTTATTTCCAGCGCTCGATGCTCGCGATTGTTGTGAATGACGCAGAAGATCGATTAGAAAAAATCAATGTTGCGTCGTTTGCTTTTTTATCTGCTGCGCAAAAAGATGCATTGGAAGGTGACTTATTTTTAATTTTTTATCAATTATCTGCGCAATATCAATTAGATGCTGTTGAGCGTGAAGGACATTTATTATCTGCTCGAGCAGAACAATTAAAGCACTGTGCTGCCCTTCTTAATCGATTGCGATTGTCTCGTGTTTGCCAAGAAGACACGAGCTTGATGTGTGAGCAGAGTGTTTCTGAGAAACACACAAAATACTTAGGATTGCGTCTTATCGTTCCGGAGCTTTTAGAGCATATTGATGCCATTCATTCTGGACGTGTTGAAAGTGCAAGGCAATGGATGAGTTTTGTAAATGAACGTCGACTCTACTGGGTATGGGGTGGCGGCATGATTGCGACATTGCTTGCTGCATTACCTCAATACCTTGCTGGACTTTCGACCGCGAACAGTATTTTAGGTACGATTTCACCGATTACAGGCTCCATGAGCTGGCTGCTTTATTTTGCACGTGCTGGCATTGTGTGGAGTGGCTTATTGGCGCATACCTTTGAAATTTTTATGAGCAAGGAAGAGCGAGATTTAGGTATTCCTTGGCATAAACGTTTTCAGACGCAATGGGGAATACGTAAATATGCACTACTCAATGACACCATTTGGGGCATTTGTAACATGGCATGTTTTTTTGTGCTGGTTGGCTCTGGTATGGCTGGTTATTGGGGGAATGCTTTTACTGCATTGTTGTTGCTGATGGATGCTTCGTTAACTGTTTGGCGAATGGCTGAAGAAGAAACAGAACATAATGCTAATATGATGCGCTATCAGGAAGACATGGATGTTTTGAAGAAAAAAATTAAAATAGCTGAGCGTTCGTCGACAAAAACAGATGACGATGGTGTGGCACTTGAGAATTTACGAGAGGCGTTGTTTCAGGTAAAACTTAAAGCGCATCGTGCCCGGTTAAATTGGAAATACAAGCAATTAAATACCGCCGTTGATTTAGTTTATGCCGTGAGCTTGCTCAGTGCATTTTGTATTTTATGTTGCTTCTTTTTCCCACCAACGGCAGTCTTGCCTGCAACAGCATTAATTTTTTCGATCATCGGCATTAGCATGTGTTTTGTGTTTAACTTGATTTATATGAGCACTACGATGTCGTTAAGTGTCTCTAAATCGAAAGAAATAAGGCAGGCGACAGAGGACGCGTTTGACGAACGACTAGATGACTTTACGAGGTTGGCGTGCGAGTACGCAGCCATCCCTACGGATGATGATGTGCTTCACGTGGAACATCGAAAGCGATTGATGTCTCAGTTAAAGCAACATTATTTAACGCTCAAAGAGTTGCGCACGGACGTTAATTATCAGAAAGCATCGATTAGCCATCAGCGCTATCAAGTTATTTATTCGACAGTGCGTGATGCACTCATTCCGCCATTATTCATTGCGACACTTGTGTTTATGCCTATGGGTATTGGTATTCCAATTTTAGTGGCTGGATTAGCATTAGCGGCGGGAGCTTACCTTCTTTTAGCGCACTATGAGCCGCAAAAGTCGAAACTTGCTATTTTTCACAAAGATGAGTTTGAACAATGTTATCAAAAAGCATTGCACAAGCCAGATGCCATCCGCGACTTTTTAGATGCATCCATCAAAGCAATGCCTTCAACGCCAACTGCTGGTGTGCCTCATCAAAAAGACGAAGCAAGTTTTGCGACACATCGTGCGAGCATGTTTTATCAAGGCACGACACAAAAATGCCTTCCTTATGATGAGGCAACCTCACCGTTGTTACCGCAGCAGAAGCTCTGATTCGTCGTACAAAGGGCTTGGGCTTTGTGCGACAAAAGTGTATAATTAGACAATTTGTTATCGCTTTAACCTTTTTTGACACACAACCGTTGCGTGCCCATGACGGGTATCGCTTAAACTATTTTTATAATTACCATGCGGATTGACGATATCAAATGGTCGTTGTGAGGTGGTGTGTCTTAAATTTTATATGATGATGGACGTCTATGAATCTTGAA
>JAGVJT010000058.1 GCA_020050955.1 Legionellales bacterium
AGCAATGCCAAAATGGCGTCCCCAAGGGGATTCGAACCCCTGTTACCGCCGTGAAAGGGCGATGTCCTAGGCCTCTAGACGATGGGGACCTGGAACGTTAAGTTATCCGCTTACTTGGTGGAGCTAGGCGGGATCGAACCGCCGACCTCTTGCATGCCATGCAAGCGCTCTCCCAGCTGAGCTATAACCCCTCAAAAAGAGAACCGAATTCTATAAGACCATCCTTCGTACTGTCAAGCTATTTTGTGTATATTTCTCTGCTTGTGTCGTTTTATTCAAAACCTTATAGCCCCCTCACATTCGTTCGGGATGACGTAACGACAACGTCATAACCGTTCTCTTTTTCACGTCATCTCGATCATAGCGAGAGATTGCCTCATTCTAGTCAACAATCACTATCGAAGCGGATCTTCACTCACACTCACATGCACCATCTCAGCCGGCGTTAATGCTCGGTTATTTCCCTGAGCTTGGCAAGGGTATTTTTGTGTTAATCCAAGCAGTGCCACTTCAGATACCGTCATGTTGTCTTTCTCACTCGAAGGGCTTGTTATCTGGTGATATGTCTCTTGAATCAAATGATTAAGCCTGGCTGCATTCAATGGCGCATCCGCGGGCACACAAAAAAGGGCATGGCCTTGCTGTGCTGCAGACGCATTCACAAGCGTCAATGTTTCAACAATTGCCTCACTCGTTAAATTTAAAACATTGCGAGCCGAGCGCACCCACGTTTGCGCTTCTGGATCAGCTTTCATTTCCATTTTAGGAATATTGTTCGCAATATTCATGTATCGCTCAATGGTGTCAGCATAACTTGTTGTAACAAACATTGAACCTATCAATAAAAAAGATAATCGCATGCTCATCCTTACTGTACATCATCCGAATAAATTTGCTTTATTGTTTCATGACTAGACACCATGGGGTGTAAGCCAATGAAAATAGAAAGCTAGCAATAAAAAAAGAAACAAACTTAGCGATAACCCAATACGCCAGGTCAACGCCTTAAGCGTACGTTTTGTTTCGCCCCCGTCTCGGATTAAAAAAACCAATCCACTGACAAGTGCACCTAAAATAACAAACATCATAAGAATGATGAATAATTTCACAAACATTTGCTATACTTCCCTTTTTTATGACAAGGCACACATGACGGCTAGTGTAACTCGTTTTCGCTACACTTTCACGCCAAGCTTTCGCATGATGATCCTCTCGTTACTTGGCATGATCATCTTCACATTGCTTGGCTTCTGGCAACTACACCGGGCAGCAGAGAAAAAATACATTATAAGCGCACAACAACAAGCTCATCGTCAACTACCAACACATTGGTCTTACCATGCTTCATTACCACAACAACATGCACGCATCATTGTCGAGGGCCACTTTCTCAAGCAACTCTTTTTTCTTGATAATCAACATGAACAACATCAATTTGGTTATCATGTGATTTCACCTTTTATGTTGACCAATCAACATATCATTCTTGTCGATAGAGGCTGGGTTCAAGGAGAATTAACACGCACAAGCCTACCCATCATTGAAACGCCCAATCAACACATTGAATTGCAAGGAAGCGCATATTACCCATCATCAAAACAATGGACATTAGGACAAGTATTTGAAAACAAAGAGCCTGGTATCGCCATCATGGAACGACTTGATACAAAACTTACGAGTCAATTTTTGCATAAATCGGTCTATCCGTTTATTATTCGCCTCGATAAAGATGCACCGCACGGCTATCAGCGTGTGTGGCGCATCATTAATATGCCACCAGAACGTCATTTAGCTTATGCATTTCAATGGTTTGCGATGAGCTTGGTCGTTTTGATATTATTCATCACTTTAAATTTGAAGAAAAAATGAAACAGACTCGACATAAATTCATACTATTTTGCTTGGTTCTTTTGTTTATCCTGCCAGGATTATCTGCTTACTTGTTCTATATGAATCCTCAATGGCTTAATCATACCACAACAAACAAAGGGCATTTTTTAAATCCCCCTGCACGTGGTCCCGTTTTAGGCAACAAAGAAACGTGGCAAATTATTTTGTGGAGCCCAAACGGATGTGATGCGCAATGCATGAAAAAACTCGAAGAAATTGCACGCGTAAGACTTGCCCTTGGTCGACGATTTTATGATGTTGAACTTTGGTTACTTATGTCGGACACCGCGACCTCTCTACCTTCATCCATGCAAGAAGTATTGAAGAAAAATATGATTTTTTGGCAGAAGCTTCCCGCCCCTCAAGCAGGAAAAACATCATTTTCTGGCCAAAAAACAACTATCTTCATTGCAAACCCAACACATTACCTCGTTCTTGAATATCATGATAACAGCGAACCCAATGATATTTTTTACGATATCAAACATCTATTAACCACCACCGTTAAAGCAGGTAGCTAAACATGCGACTACGTTTATTACGCCATGGCACCACTTGTGCCATTTTGCTCGCCATCTTCGTTGTGATGCTTGGGGCTTATACACGATTAACCGACGCAGGATCGGGTTGTCCTGATTGGCCTGGTTGTTATGGCAAAATGGTGCTACCACATGCGAAATCAGCGCTACAGGAAGCCCAGCTTATTTATCCTGAAAATGTCATTGAAGAAAACAAAGCATGGACTGAAATGGCGCACCGCTATGCTGCAGGCACCTTGGCCATGCTCATCGTTGGCATAACCATCTTGTTTTACACTTCAAATCGTCAAAAATCCCCCTTACGTCGACGTCGCGATAAATATTGGAAGATACAATCAAGTAACGATGCTAATTTTCTGGAAACGCCTTCACTCTCATCTCGTACATCACCAACAACATGGTCGATTTTACCAGCATTACTGGTAGGTCTTATCACTTTTCAAGCCGCGTTAGGTATGTGGACAGTAACACTCAAATTATTACCAATTGTTGTCATGGGGCATTTGCTAGGCGGCATCACAATTTTTGCAACACTTTGTTATTTCAGATGGCAATTAAGTGCCATACAACCTCTTGCTCACCCTCATTGGTGTCGATACGCAACACTTGGCATTGTGATTGTTTTTCTTCAGATTGCACTCGGTGGATGGGTCAGTTCAAACTATGCAGGAATTGCGTGCATTAGTTTTCCTCGTTGTAATAGCGAGTGGTTACCTCATTTTTCATGGATAAAAGCGTTTAATGTTTTTTCATCCCTTGGCCTTAATTATCAAGGAGGATTACTCGATAACGCTGCTCGCGTCACCATTCAATGGGTTCATCGACTTGGTGCTTTAGTAACATTTATGTATTTAGTTATCTTCTCAAACATCATATTACTGCGTATCTCTACACGCAGTATCCGCCTCATCGCGATGCTCATTTTGTTACTTGTCGTGATACAAGTTACACTCGGTGTACTCAATGTTGTATACTTACTCCCTCTTAGCGTTGCAGTTGCACACAATGGCATCGCAGCACTACTGTTAGGAGCGACCGCCAGCTTGCGCTACTTACTTTCCAAAAAGGGAACCTCGTATGACAACGTGCGCTAAACACCATACGCCGTCAGCTATTTGTTGGCGCGATTACCTTGAATTGTGTAAGCCACGTGTTGTTGCTTTGATGCTTTTAACCGTTTTAGTCGGCATGTACCTTGCGGTTCCCGGCTGGGTTCCTATATCTATCGTGCTCACAAGCCTTTTAGGTATCGGGCTTTGTGCGGCCAGTGCGGCAGCCATTAACCATTCTGTGGATAAACGTATTGATACATTAATGGCACGCACTCAAGCTCGACCCGTTGCGCATGGGCGAGTTTCGGTTAAACAAGCGTTGTTATTTGCATGCATCATGGGTATCGCAGGGCTCAGCATGCTTGCTTATTTTGTCAACACGCTCACAGCAGTACTAACGTTTTTATCCATTATTGGCTATGCAGGCATCTATACCGGCTACTTAAAACGCGCAACCCCTCAAAACATCGTCATTGGTGGCCTAGCAGGAGCGGCTCCACCGCTTTTAGGATGGACTGCGGTCACAAACCATCTTGACCCACAAGCTTTGCTCCTTGTGCTTATTATTTTCACTTGGACACCGCCTCACTTTTGGGCATTAGCCATCTATCGATTAGACGAATATCAGCATGCAAAAATCCCCATGCTCCCAGTTACGCATGGCATCTCTTACACAAAGCTACAAATTTTGTTATATACCATCTTATTGATTCTTGTGAGTTTTTTACCTGTTATTATCGGCATGTGCGGCTTATGGTATTTGTTAAGTGTTATCGCGCTAAACACACGATTTTTATATTGGGTGATCAAACTGTATCGTGTCGAAAGCCCACGTGTTGCACTCCAAACATTCCGATACTCCATCACCTACCTCATGCTTCTTTTTGCTGCACTTTTGTGCGATCACTATTTATAAAAGGCACTATTATGCATTCTCAAGCTCGTCGAATCGCGTATTTTTTTATTATTCTAGCCCTCATCACCGCGTGCTTTGTCATGATCAAACCATCCTTGTTACATCGAGGGATTGATAAAACACAATTTCACGGTACCTTACTTGATAAACCTCGCACCATTTTACCGTTCTCGTTAATCAGCACCCAAGATACCCCCTTTGATCTCAAAAGCTTACAAGGGCAATGGACCATGATGTTTTTTGGCTTTACACATTGCGGCTCAATTTGTCCAACAACCATGGCAACGCTTGGAAAAATGTATCGCTTACTGGAAACGCAACATGTTTCTCCATTGCCTCATGTTGTCATGATTTCGATTGATCCAAAACATGATAGTCTTAAGACACTCAAACAATATGTCAAAGGTTTTCATCCTTCATTTGAAGGTGCAAGAGGTCATACTGCTGCAACAGAGCAACTCACAAAAGAACTTGGTATCGCCTATGCTGTTATTGAACGTGACACAACAGCTAGTCACCATTACGACAATATTGAACATTCAGGTGCAATCATGTTATTTAATCCTCAAGGAAACCTTGTTGCATTTTTTACATCACCCCATCATGCCGACACACTCGCACATGATTATCATTTATTAGTTGATTAACTGTTTTTAAGGAATCGTTTTACCATGAAAATTGCAATTCTTGCGACCAATGCTGGCCTTTATTCACACAAACGCTTAATTGCAGCCGGAGAAGAAGCAGGACACGAAATGCATGTTATTAACCCTTTGCTCTGTTACATGAATGTTGCCGCCTCATCACCGAATATCCATTACCGTGGTGGCGTTGCGTTGCCTCAATTTGATGCTGTCATTCCACGCATTGGTGCCTCCAATACTTTTTATGGTACTGCTGTGCTACGCCATTTTGAAACCATGGGAATTTATACATTAAATGAATCGATTGCCATTTCTCGATCGCGTGATAAATTTCGTTCATTGCAACTTCTAGCCCGCAAAGGCATTCCAATGCCTTTGACAAGCTTTGCTCAATCACCAGATGATACAGAGGATCTCATTCGAATGGTCGGTGGCGCACCGCTGGTTATTAAATTACTAGAGGGCACACAAGGTAAAGGTGTCGTGCTTGCCGACAGCCATCAATCTGCTGTCAGCATTATTAACGCATTCAAAGAAATGCATGCCAATATTCTTGTGCAAGAATTTATCAAAGAATCTCATGGCATTGATATTCGCTGTCTTGTGATTGGTGATAAAGTCGTCGCCTCCATTAAGCGTCAAGCAAAAGAAGGTGAATTTCGTGCTAATGTACACCAAGGTGGAAAAGCAATGAAAGTGAAGCTCTCACCTCAAGAACGCATGATTGCCATCGCCTCAGCAAAAGCAATGGGACTCAAAGTAGCAGGCGTTGATCTTATCCGCTCCAATAATGGACCCTTAGTTCTTGAAATCAATTCTTCTCCTGGACTAGAAGGCATTGAAAAAACAACGCAAGTTAATATTGCAAGTAAGATCATTCAATACATTGAAAAAAATGCATGTCCATTGAGTACAAATAAACGTTTTCAAGGTTAACACTTGTTTGAGCACATAAGCGTTAAAACCCACTGCCTCCTCTAAGCGACAGACTCGCGCTCACTTCGTCACGAGGGGAAGCCTTGCTTATTAAATTGTCTAATGCTTGTTCCAAAGGACGCATTTCTGCCTCGCTTATACGGTGAGCTTTTAATTCTGACTTGCACGAAAACCACGACGCATAAGCATTATTCAATTTATTCACCATCCCCACATCTGCAATGGTAAGTTCTGCTACCACACACGCAGACGTGAAACGATTCCAGACCATCCCTTCTGTGCTTTCAAGTCCGCGAGAAGCAAGAAGGCTTGCAATACGATCAATTTCCTGATTAAGCATTGCAAAAAGCGATGCTCTGTGTTCTTTTTTTTGCTGTATTTGATCCATGGTTATTCCTCATCAACATCAATTATTACATAAAAATAACACGTATCGCTCAAAATACCAACTCATTCATCACGAGCCACTAAAGCCCATTTTTGTTTGTTGTTCGTTAGTCACTGTTTTCATCGCTTGCAGCTCTTGCTCATGAGCTTCTTTTTTCATGCCTTGTAATCCTGCTTTCATGTCTTTCATTTTACTAGTAGCCTCTGGGCTTGACGCCTCTCGAACTGCCATCGTTGCTGCTTGGGGTTGAGGCTGATTACTTTTTTCAGCAGCTTTAACCATGTCATAAGCGGCTTGTTCTTCTTGTGTCGGCGGCATGCCCATTGCCATTTTTTCTTCTGCCATCCACACATTATATTTTGTCATGGTTTTATCAGACACAGGTTGGCCCAAAACAAGTTGCCTTGAAACAACTTCACCCCAACCCGCACTCATGTCTGCACCATGTGATACTGTAATAACGTTATTTTCAAGAAAGCCTTCAATGAGTAGCGCCTCTGTTAATTGCTCTTGCGTATCACCATACACAGCGAGACCTTCGTTAGTAATCATCAACCAAGCACCTTCAAGGTTGGAACCGTAAGGGTTTCGCATATCAAAACCATGTTGAAATAAATCATGGACGTTATGATCATGGCTAATATTCGGTACCGTATATGCCCGAGCGTCTGAATCAAGTGCCATTTTTAAGTGACTAGCAAGATGCTCTTTATCAGCTTTTGTCCATTCATACTGATTGTTAATAACCCAATTTCCCTCCGAAACACTCGAGCGCTTCACACGAAGATGATGCATGTACACATCAGTAGCACGCTGCAAGCATTCCTCATATTTTTTGTCTTCACTGCTAAAATCGCCTGCTCTAGCCATTTCAAGAGCCGCATCCATCCCGGCTTGCATTGCATCTAAACCACGTTTATCACCATACGAATTATTCACTTCATCTCGGTAAGAGTAATTAATCAACTGCTCGTATAAAAATTCGTGTGGCGTAATACAACCGGCTCGGTCCACGGCAAACTCACTAAATAACGTATGCGGATCAGTAATCGAGGCCAATAGTTCGCCTAGTGGCGTCCCTTGAGTTTCAGGTTTTGTTTTTAAATAGTCAAAATAAGCACAACTTGCCTCCACAAGGCCGCGTTTTTCCGTACGCCCTTCTTCAACAGAAAATGTATTGTAAACACGCATCTGTTCAGGATGAGGAAAATCATCCATTAAACCAGGCGGTTGTCCAAGTGCAAGACCATCCCAGTCACCCGTGGTCACAAGCGCACAAGAATCATAAACTGTTTTAATTTCATCCTCAGACAATAACGCAAGAATTGTGCGCCTATCAGGAAGATTAGTTGCATCCAAGGCAAGAACGGCTTGATAATTCGCACTGTCTTTCAAAGCGTCGCAGGTTAAAATCGCATTTCGTAAATCAGCAGATGTTCGAGGCGTATTCGCAAATACATTAGCTGAATGCAACTCTCCTTTTTGAATATTCGCCGTTTGAGTGTGGGTGTAATTTACATTAAATGATTGATTAAAAACAGCGCTATAAACATCATCAGGAACCGCAGCAAGCTCAGGTGGCTTATTAATGATGCCCTTATCCTTATTCCAATCTGGATGATGATCGGGTCTATCCCAAACCCTGGAATAAAACATCGGTGCAGGAT
>JAGVJT010000118.1 GCA_020050955.1 Legionellales bacterium
ACAAACATGGTATCGCCACCCCACGACTCAGGAATAACTTCATGATTCGCAAGCTCGGTCATCACACGCTCAGGATCAGCACCTTGCTTATCCATTTTGTTAACAGCCACTAAAATAGGAACTTTTGCCGCTTTTGCGTGTTGCACCGCCTCGATCGTTTGAGGTTTCACTCCGTCATCCGCTGCAACAATCAAAACAACAATATCTGTTGCTTGTGCGCCACGCGCACGCATTGCCGTAAATGCAGCGTGACCAGGCGTATCAAGGAAAGTGATGCTTCCTTTCGGTGTTTCCACATGGTAAGCACCAATATGCTGTGTAATACCACCAGCTTCGCCTGCCGCAACTTTCGTTCGACGAATATAATCAAGCAATGACGTTTTACCATGGTCAACATGCCCCATGATCGTCACGACTGGTGCACGTGTTTCTTCAGCACCCGTCACTTGATCTTTGCCTAAATCTTGCTCAATAGCATCGTCTTGAAGTGCTTTCGCAACATGTCCCATCTCTTCAACAACAATCAAAGCGGTTTCCTGATCAATGACTTGGTTAATCGTTACCATTGCACCAAGACCCATCATAACTTTAATCACTTCAGTGGCCTTCACAGACATGCGTTTTGCAAGCTCTGCAACCGTGATGGTTTCTGGCACAAAAACTTCTCGAACAACAGGTGTCGTCGGCATCGCAAAACCGTGTGTTAACGACTCTTCTGCTTGTCGATACTGATCAGATTTTTCATTTGATTTGCGTTTTTTAGGCTTATGACGCTTATGCCCGTCATGCTCCATTTCTTCTACGCCACGTGGCACTGTTCCGTATTTTGCTTTCTTTTTACCTTTTTTCAAATCTGACGAGCGACTATTTCCTTCCATTTCAGACGGACTAGCACTCATGGCGGGTTGTTTTTTCTTTTTCTCAGAGCGTACTTCACTTGCACGCGTATCATCATCCGTTGCTTTATGCTTAGGGTGCTCTTGCATTTTCGATTCAACAGACACTTCACCAGTAGGTGCGCCAGCAACAATAGATTCAGACGTTATCGCGTCAGGCTCAGCTGCTTCATGTGTTGTTGCATCCATTTCGACCACAACATCTTCAATTGATGATGTCTCAGGCACAGTTTCGACAACAGGCTCCAGCACATCGTTCAACTGCTCAACGGGTTCATCATGTTTCATAACATCATCGGTATCAGAAGACTGCTCAGAAAGAGTACTTCGCTTCACATATGTTCGTTTTTTACGAACTTCAATGTTAACCGTTTTACCACTATGCACATCATGACCTAACGTCACTTGAGACACACTCTTACGACGAAGCGTAATGCGTTCTGGCGTTTGCGAAACATCGCCTGCACGACTCCCTTTTAAATGGTGGAGCAAGATGCGTTTCTGATCTTCATTCACTGTTTGTTGCTCATCAGTGATGGGCAGCCCCGCTTCTTGCAACTGGCTCAATAAACGCTCAACTTGTATTCCAACCACTTGAGCTAATTGTTTAACCGTCACATCCGCCATTATGTACTCCTCTCTCAATCGTTCGCGCAAGCTATCAAGCTTTGGTTTTATGCATTAAAACCAAGATGCTCTTGCTTTCATAATTAACGCGCCAGCTTTTTCTTCTGTCATACCAGACACGGGTAACAACTCATCAACACTGTGTTCAGCCAAATCATCCACCGTCATAATGCCAGCATGATTCAATGCTTGAAGCAATGCAGGTGTCATGCCTTCAAGTGACGCTAAGTCTTGCGTTGAAAGAACATCGTCCTTCGCCGTCAATGCTTGCGTTAATAAGATATCATTCGCACGGTGACGTAACTCATCGACAATTTCTTCATCAAATTCTTCAATTGCCAACAATTCTTCTTTAGGAACATAAGCCACTTCTTCTAAAGAAGAGAACCCATGAACTACGAGTAATTGAGCAATTTCGGCATCAACTTCAAGGCTTGAGGTAAATAATTGAATTGTTTTTGTTGATTCTTCCTGGCTCTTGCCTTCAAAATCTTCAAGCGTCATTACATTTAATGTCCAACCTGATAATTGGCTTGCAAGACGCACATTTTGTCCATTTCGACCAATCGCTTGAGCAAGTTGACTACTATGTACAGCCAGATCCATCGTATGTGAATCTTCATCCACAACAATCGAAGAAATATCCGCAGGCGCCATGGCATTGATAACAAACTGTGCGGGATTATCATCCCATAGCACGATATCAACACGCTCACCACCTAATTCACTTGATACAGCTTGTACGCGCGCACCACGCATACCCACACATGCACCAATTGGGTCAATTCGGCCATCATTTGTTTTAACAGCAATTTTTGCACGACTACCTGGTTCACGTGCTGCCGCTTTTATTTCAATAATATTTTCGCCAATTTCGGGCACTTCAATACGAAACAGCTCCACTAACATTTCATTACGAACACGGCTAATGAGTAACTGAGGTCCACGCATTTGTTCTGAAATTTCGTATAAATAAGCACGCACCCGATCATTCGGACGAAACATTTCTTGCGGTAGCATTTCAGCACGAGGTAAAATCGCTTCCGCTTTTCCACCTAAATCAATAATAATATTATCACGTGTTACTTTTTTGACAGAACCATAAATCAATTGACCCAATTTGCTGCGGAATTGATCCACGACTAAGCGTCGCTCAGCTTCTCTGACTTTTTGTACCATGACTTGTCGTGCTGTTTGAGCCGCAATTCGACCAAAGACAATCGATGGCATTGGCTCTTCGATACGTCCACCAACAGCAATGTTGGGCGAGCGCTTTTGTGCTTCACTTAATGTTAATTCACGCTCAGGCTCACAAAGCGCACCATCTTCCACCACGTCCCAATACCGAAACGATTCATATTCACCAGTACGTGAATCAAGCTTAACGCGAATGCCTTGCTCTAACCCTGATAATTTTCGGGTTGCCGATTCTAATGCAACTTGAATTGCGTCTAGAACCACTTCTTTGCTGACACCTTTTTCATTTGATAATGCTTCAGCAACCAATAATAATTCTTTGCTCATGCTTCGCCTCTCTCGACGGTCAAACTCGCCTTGACAATATTAGAAAAAAGAAACTCTTGTGGCTCTAAATCTACATGAAGCGTCACCGCACTTTCGTTGACAGAAACGATAACACCTTCAATTTTACGTTTATTCAAAACAGGTCGACTCAATTTGAGTGCAACGGATTGGCCAACATAGCGTTGATACTGTTCAGGATAAAACAAAGGACGCGGAATACCGGGCGATGAAATTTCTAATCGATACTCACCAGGAATAAGATCATGCACATCCAATAATGCGCTCACTTGACGACTGACACGTTCACAATCATCAATACCAACACCTTGCGCTTTATCAATATAAATACGCAAAAAACTATGGCGACTTTGTTGATTAAATTCCAAGCCCCACCATTCGCAATCCAAGCTTTCAACACTGGGACGCAATAATTCTTCAATATCGCGTTGAATCATTGATTGTTGTCTCTAAATCGTTGTTATTAGGTTATTACAGATAATAAAAAACCCCATAAAGGGGCTTTTAATAAGTGGTAGCGGGGGCAGGATTTGAACCTACGACCTTCGGGTTATGAGCCCGACGAGCTACCAGGCTGCTCCACCCCGCATCAACTGAGGGCTATTATACGCAGGTATCATATTTCACGCAAGTCATTACGCTAAAAATTATGACAATCTTTTTCTGTTCTATACTTAGATGTAATCGAATCGACAAAAGAGAAGCTATCATGCCGAAATTAACTAGAACTGATGAAAACCAACATCCCTTCTACAATCTTAATTCGTTAATCAATGCCATTAACAAAATCAATACAGAGATTAGTACGTTTCATTTGCTTGAAAGCTCTCGAATGAGAGCGATAGATACCATTTTACATTGGGAGATCGAACCTATATTAAAAGAACAACCTGAACTATTTCCTATGCTTGTTGCAGCCATAGGCCCAGGAACCCCATATCGCACATGGTTTGATAAAATACCACAAAATAAGCAATACAAATTCGAAGTAAATGCGAAAGCAACAGTGCCTAATGGATATGGTTATGCCAGCTATAACATTAACATCGGTGTTTTTAACGTTTATATTTCAAATCAAACATCAGCTGCTTACACAGAAGCATACTATGTTAACCGCACAGAAAGTCAGTGGCTTCAATCCATAAGACAAGCAGCAAACACCGCATCATCAAATGATCAGTCAATGGCAAAAGAACGCTTAGTCGTGGCTAATGACGTCGAGGAAATCATCCGTAAAGCACGCGTTTCTGTCGAGCAAGCCGGATGGTTGATGCCCGTTTTAAATGCTTTAATATCAACAACAAACATGAGCAATACCGATAAAGCTGTTCTTCAATCATACATCGAACTTTTAACCGAACAACAAGAACGTTATCAGTCTTTAAAGTTACACGAGCTTCTCATGCCATCCGATAAGCCATTAGAAGAGGTCGTTACTCAATTATGCGATAAATACAATGGCAGAACATTTCACGATTATCAGCAATTTCTTCTGAAATTACATTTTACAGGTCAGCAGGTTGCAAGTATTTGTGCAAAAAACGGCTGCGCACCAGATGTCATGAAATTTATTAATACTTGCCAAGTAATGCCTTACCAGAATTACACACGATACAACATTGCATTTGAAGCACTATCAAGAGATCTTCGAAAAGCCGAAATGGATGCTACACAAACAGATCGTGCTTATGTCACCGCTAAAGAGCGCGATGCAGAATTTCAAGCACGGATGGACACAAAACAATATCTTGCCGCTCATTCACGTTCTCCTGAAGAACGACGTGCTGCGGCTGTTAGAGGACTTATTGACTTTGAATCATTGCATTTAAGTGCTTATCAATCACATCCTGAAAAAGAGCGACTTATTGCACGTCATCAAACAGCCTATCTAGAACAATTTCTTGCTGCCGGATTTCCTGAAATTTTTGAAATTCATCCAGAGATAGGATCGTTATCAGTGAAGGGTAACCAAGATATTGCGACTGCATTAGGCATCAATTATAAAGGATCTAATAACATCATTCATCCTAAAAATTTTGATCTGTCTGTAACACCTGCAGGTATCATGCGTGACCGGCCTGCGACACTCGGTGATTTAATTGCAAACAAAGTCCAGCCTCAGATTTTATGGGCTATCTTAATAGCAATAAAACCTGTTACAGCAGATTTTTCTTTACAACAAAAAGTAGATGCATTTCATGATCTCATTCGTTTAGTTAAGGAAGGAACCGTCCATGCGCTCGTTCGTAATGAAAATGATCTGGAAAGTCAAAGTCATCTCGATCAAGCACGCGATCTTGCAAACCAAATCAAAGAAATTGTGGATGAACGACTTGCACACCACCCTGAAGAAAAAACTGCACAACTAGAAACAACATTAAAAAATATTAATGATCAAATCGAATCGTCTTTTGTCATGCGTGCATTTAAAAATGTCGCACATA
>JAGVJT010000082.1 GCA_020050955.1 Legionellales bacterium
ACATAATTTGTTTCAAGTTGATTTTTAGGCAATTGATTTTTAGAAAGCGATGTTTCCGTCACCGCAAGTTTCGCTGCATTAGCAAGGTTTAATCCTTCTGTCACTCGCGCTTTGATAAGATAATCTTGATAAGCGGGAATAGCAATGGAGGCGAGAATCCCAATCAGAGCAACCACAATCATTAACTCAATCAGCGTAAATCCTTTTTGTCGCATGCTACATCCTCTGTAAATTGTTGTTAGTTTTAACCACTCATTACAAGTCTAACAAGGCGTTACCCTTGCATCACTTTCTGATGATATCGTCTTTCTTTCTTTAATATTCGCCGTGTATAAATAACGTCTGCAACATCCCCGCCAATGTGCACCTCGCCACGTTGTTTTGCTAATTGATTCTGCTTTTCACGCTCCGTGTAACGCTTTGTTTGTGAATCAGAACGGGTTTCTACGCAATGTGGACAACTTATCCCATGCACATAATCACGGTGTTGTTTATCTTGTGCTGTAATCGGAAATCGACATGCATGGCACTGATCATATTGCCCTTTTTCTAAAGCATGATTCACTGCTACTCGCTCATCGAAAACAAAGCACTCACCTTCCCATAACGAATCATGCTCAGGAACATCTTCTAAATATTGTAAAATACCACCCTCTAGGTGATAAACATCCTCAAAACCCATTTTTTTAAGGTAGGCTGTCGATTTTTCACAACGAATGCCGCCCGTACAATACATCGCAATTTTTTTATCTTTTTGAGAAGTTAAATGCTCTTCTACAAATTGCGGAAATTCCCTAAACGTCTGTGTATTGGGATTCATCGCACCTTTAAACGCACCAATTTGAACTTCGTAATCATTGCGCGTGTCCACCACAATAACATCATCTCTTGAAATAAATTGATTCCAATCTTTAGGTTTCACATAAGTGCCAGCATGGCGCGCAGGATCAATGCCCTCTTCACCCAGGGTGACAATTTCTTTTTTTAATTTCACTTTTGTGCGGTTAAATGGCATCTCTTCGCAAAATGACTCTTTGCACATCAAGTTATCAAAATAAGGTTGTGTTTTAAACCATGCATAAAGCGCATCAATCGCTTCTCGTCGCCCAGCGACTGTTCCATTAATGCCTTCTTTGGCTAAAAGAAGCGTGCCACGAATACCATGTTTCGTCATAATCGTTAACAACGGTTCTTTTAATGTTTGAAATACATCGAGTGTGACAAATTTATAAAGTGCTAAAACAACATAGTTATCCATGGGTACATAACCTGACAAAACATATTCATAACTTGATATTTTTACACAAAAAGCAAAAAAAATCACGACGAACATCAAGGAAGTTTCATATTGAACATCTGTCTCATTCTGCTATCGTAACAAAGTCAATTGTCTAACATAAGGATAGGATGATGATCGTAAATTTTTATCGAACTGCAGTAAGCATGGGCATGGTTGCTATCATACTACCTGCGTGGAGTGCTCAACCTAGTTTTATTTTAACACCTCAAACACCAACAACTTTTACATATACCTCAAACGACAGTAGCATTCCTGTCAAATACTTAGTGACAAACCACTCAAAGCTGACTCGGACACTCACCTTAGAACCAGTTCAAGGCATCACTCAAAATAGTGGCGCTGGAAATTGTGGTAATCCATTCACACTTGCCCCAAACGCGTCATGCGTACTCGCATTAAACTTAGCACCGTCTCAATTACCAAGTACGCTTAATGCAGGCCCTAAAATTTGTGTTGTGCAAGATGGAAC
The DNA here is from genome assembly GCA_020050955.1 of Legionellales bacterium. Classification (GTDB taxonomy): domain Bacteria; phylum Pseudomonadota; class Gammaproteobacteria; order Legionellales; family Legionellaceae; genus JAGVJT01. The sequence continues at coordinate 1,770 of JAGVJT010000082.1, forward strand.
AAGCAACACACCGAGCCCATTTTTTTGCAACCAGCCTAGCTACCCCGATGCATTACATATCACTCAAGTCGCACCGACTCCCGCAGGCTCATGGACGAATATATCAGGCTCAGTAATCGCACCATTTCTGTTAGCAATACCCCCTAATATGACAATACAAACCAATCTTGAACCAACCGCATTACTTGCTAATAAACCAAATCGTTTAATCGCAAACTATTATGATTCTGTTGGTTTATTGCAAACCTTTAATCAAGGCTCATCGTGGAGTCTTAATATGAACCCAGCCTCACTTACCGCCTGGGGAATTACCTCGCCGTTGCAAAACGCTGATATTATTTACACAGCGAATGATAATGATGGTGTGTATAAATCAATAGATGGCGGTGTTACTTGGGTTCTAAAAAACACAGGCTTAACACCAGCACCTGGTACACATAACATGCAAACTATCACTGTTGCCCCAACCGATCCGAGCATTTTATTTGTCGCCGATGGTGGAATAGGATTCAATCAAGGCCTATTTAAATCTACCGATGGTGCAGATCACTGGACGCAAATTCCATTTTTTATCGGCACGAATGTCAACTCTCTGGTTGTGGATGCCCAATCTTCAGATATCATCTATGCAGCTAACTCAAGAGGTATTTATAAATCAACTGACGGTGCTATCAATTGGACACGCGTTTTACCGTTGACAAATTCAGGTTCGGTGTATATTTCACAATCACCGTTTAATCCTAATGTGCTATTTCTCGCTCAACGCAATGGAATTTATCAAACCAGTGATGCAGGAACGACTTGGACATTATTAACCAGTGGGTTACCGGTTAATGTTAATGCGACTAGCCCGGTCGTATTTGTACCAAATAACATGAACCAAATGTTTATTGCTTACGCGACAGGTGTTTATCGTAGTACAAATTCAGGCGTATCATGGAGTTTAATCAACAACGGATTTAACGATACACCAACGAATGGCTCACCTGCCTTAATTGCAGATCCATTCAACATGGGTGTGTTATACGCCGGTGGAAATGTTAACGGTGTTTACATGTACATTCCCTAACATGCTTCACATGCCGCAGCACTGTCTGCGGCATGTGAATAATTAATAACCACTTCAAGGGTATGAAGCTGATCTCAACGAGCCTTATGAGAATAACAATGAGACAATCATCATAAACAGCGCATTCACTTCTAAAACATTGTAGAATTAAAACCTTTCTCACAAGAGCCTTACTTCATATGTCACGTCATCAGCGCATGCAAGAAATGTTGTCAAATCATCTTCAACCATATCATTTAGAAATTCTTGATGAATCCAATCAACATCGTCGTCAAGGCGTTGAAACACATTTCACAATGACCATCGTCTCAGCTCACTTTAATAAATTGTCACGTCTTGCACGTCATCGCTTAGTTAATGCTTTGATGGATGAAGAGTTTAAAAACGGCTTGCATGCCTTAAGCCTTCACTTGTATACGCCCGAAGAATGGGACAACAAACCATTCGTGCTGAAAACACCAGCATGTCAGCATGCAACTCATAAATCATCGCATTGATGTGAATGCAATTTACTCACACAAAGTGAGTTTATTTAGACCATCATGGACAAAATATTACAAAAGAATTATTATACGACCTCTTCAATAAGATAAAGGAAATATTACCATGCCGGGATTTTTTGAGCATATCACTAAAGATATCAACATTGGTGCTCGCACAGCAGCAGCATTGATAGGGTTGACAGCATTCTTGTTTGACAAAAAACAAGCTTCAGAAAATGTTAATTTTGTTTTAAATGCATTTATTTTTGTCATGACTCAAAAATTTGCTCGCACAGACTCCTCTCGTGAAAGGATGGAACACGAAGAAAAACGCATTTCTGGCATCGCTAAAGCGGCTGGCGTCGGAGTTGTGGCATGCTTAACAATTGCGGTATCTTTTGCTGAAAATGAGAGGCAAGTATTTAGCGCAAGTTCAATGCTTAGCCTTATGCTTGTTGTCGCAGCAGGAATGACTAGCCAAGCTTTAGCTCAACAAGATGAACTAGAAGAGAATTTAGGACCAAACTTTAACATTTAACCACCACAAGACTCTCTGTTTGCATCCCCCAGCATGTAAAAATGAGGTGCTGGGGATACTCATCCATAGCGATGAGCTTTTTTTGTAAAATCACGT
>JAGVJT010000134.1 GCA_020050955.1 Legionellales bacterium
AAAAAAAGAGTAAAATATGCCCGATCTTAGTCATGATGCTTGTGCACAATATTGGTATGAATATGCCGATCCGATGATTTATCGCGTGGTTACCTTCATGGAGAGCGTTGAGGACTGGACGCACGATGGTGATGCAGCTCTCGAGCAGGCCATTACTAAACTCGGCCAAGAACTCGACGATATTACCTCCATTGACCTTAACAAGTTAGCCGAGTCAGATAATTTCATCCGTCTGGTCGCTCATGTGAAAACAGGCCGCGGGCTAAGGCTTCTACAAGCCTTAGATACTGTACATCCAGGAAGCGCATCAAAAATTCTTATTCATGCTGAGGAAAGTAGCCTAGGCAGCCAAGATCCCTCAGGCTTTTTTCTAAAGCGTAACATTGTTTTTGAACGATTACGCCTTTTATCAAGAACATTTTCTGAACAACGACTTAAATTGATTTCACGCGCGCTAGAAGGGGATGATCAATGAAAACCATACGCTCACTCAGCATTAGCTTAGTCCTATGCATACTGCCTTACGCACCTTCCGTCATGGCAGATGAACCTGACGATTTGAATTTATTATTAACCAATCTAGGTGCTTATTTAGGTTATGATTTAACCGCACAAATCGATTGGTCGCCAGTTAACGCGCTTTTGGATATTGCTAATGCAACACTTATGGAGCAAGGCGCATTCATCACTGTTTTTGGCGCTATTCCAGTGAACGCATACAGCAGCGCATTATCAACCTTTGTACCAAGCGGCACAACTTACGCCACCGTCAATGACATGAGTAACTACACATTCTCGTCTGGAACGAACGCTGGCGGTTACGAAACAAGCTCGTCATCGGGAAGTATTGCAGTTAACCCTCTTATTGATCAAAGCACCTACCAAAAAGACCCGACCAACCAAGCCATTTTGAATATTTTGGGAACGCCAAGCTACTCTTATTGTATGAATAATGATTCTACCGCCTGGCTTAGCAGTTGCAATTATGTCTACAACACGAGCGTTACGTCGAGTGTCATTGGCCCATTACCACAAGCCAATCAATTTTTTACCTACGATTATAACGAAGCAATTATTCCTCAATTAAATAGCAACACACTGCTTGCACCACTACTCTATGACATGTCATCCCCTCCCACCAGCGGCGGAAGTGATGGCACACAAACAACACAAGGGTTAGCCGCGAACAACCAAGCACAGGAAGCCGTGAACTTCATTCGTTATGCAACCTATGCTACATCGCCTGTTCCATTGCCCAATCTTCTCGATTACAGCAATGCTTACACCACAGCAACGGCAACCACAACCGATGCAACAACTAGTCTTACTGACATTATTAACGCACAAAACTCCATTACATCTTACTTAAGCAGCCTTCGGACCTACGCGGCTCAAGCGTCCGTTCCCGTCAGTAACCTCTACTCGATTTTATCTAAACGCATGCCTCAACAAAGCGGCACAGACACATCAACGCTAACAAGCCAAGCGTTAAGTGAGTTTCAAATGGCCACACGACGCATTTACAACCCGGCGCAAAGCAAAGATAACCAATGGATTAATCAAATCAATACAGCATCATCAGCCACTATCCAAAAAGAAATGGCTATTCTGCTCTCAGAAATTAATTATCAATTGTATTTAAATCGCCAGCAACAAGAGCGTGAGTTAATGACAGTCTCCATTTTATTGTTGCAATCATTGCGTCAGTCTGCCCCTGACTTTGGTTCTCAATCAGGAGCGGGAGCTAGCACAACAGATGCACCAACTGATCCAACAACAGACACACCAACCGATGCTACAACGCCGCCAACGGCACAAGAGTAACTCACTTCATGGGCGTGTCTCGTTTAACCAACACGCCCAACACATCAACGGTCATTCATGACACGTTTAATTTGCACAACCACCATCTCCACGGAAATGAGTGTCATTGCTTCAAAACCATGCACATGTGTCCCCCAAGGGCACGTTTCAAGTGTTTTACCAAGCACTTGACGAACGGCTTCAGGATAAACATTCACAGCCTGATGTCGATACGTGTAAGGACCTGAAATGTTCACATTGGTCACAGCATGTAGTGCAATTACTGACGTATCAACCGCACAGGCCATATGTGAAGGTCCCGTATCAGGGCAAAGCATCAACGTTGCACGACGAATTAACTCAAGAAGCAGTTTTGGTTTTGTTTTGCCGATCAAATTGATCACAGGGACTTCAGTCGCAATCGCATCGCCCAATATCTTGTCATTGTCGCCTGGACCACCCGTTAAAATAACAGGCATGTTATATTCTTTTTGAATGAAACGAATGACCTCAATATAACGCTCAGCAGACCACGAACGCTCAGGCTTACTTGCCGCTGGATTGACAATACAAAATGGTGACGTCACGGAGGATAATTGTTCTCCCACCCAACGTTTCGCATCATCAGGGATGGGTAAATCCCATCGAACCTCAGGCTTTATGACGCCTAATGCATGAGCAAATTTCAAGAAACCATCCAGCGTATGATCATCTCCAGGTGGAATGGTTTCATCAATAAACCATCCATGACCATCTTTGGCGCGTACACGATCATAACCAATTTTACGTTTTGCCCGGATACATGCATATAATAAATTCGCACGTAAACTGGCTTGAGTGGCCAACAAAACATCAAACGAGCGGGTATGCAGTTGTTTTTTAAAGCGCCAATAATCCGCAAGATTACGTGGTTTATCAATCACAATAAATTCAACGCCATCCATGCCTTCAACCAAATCATAAGCAGGACGACAAATAACCCATGTCAATTTGGCATCAGGCATCGCGCGTTGTAATGCTCGAACCAATGGGACAACCATTAATACATCACCTAACGCAGAAAGACGAACCAAACAAATCGATTTAATCATGTTGTAAAACAAAGCACGTGCCACAATAAGGACAAACTTCACGCCCGGTTTCCTCTATCGGCAAATACACTTTAGGATGCGCATTCCATAACTCCATCGCATCCGTTGGACAAGATAATGGAAGCTCATGATGAGATACTTTGTATTGTTTTTCCGTGCAAGATGGCTCTTTGTTCATTAATGATACCTCTCAATTAAATAGGATTAAAATAATCGTCACTAAGATATTAATATTCCTGCTAAATCCCACGTCGACGCTTTAAAACAATTATCAACAACTCATCATCGTCATCCTAAACGCAGTGAAGGATCTCCGATTTTAGCACAAGCGAAGCTATCTTGAGATCCTTCGCTACGGTCTTGGTGACGTAGCTGAATAAGTCATGAATTATCCATGATTTGTATAACATGTGCCATGACCTTGTCCATGCATTGTGAATCTTCAGGATCATAATGATGAACAGTAGGCCAACTGCGTAACCATGTTAATTGACGTTTCGCGAGTTGTCGCGTTGCAATCACGCCTTGTTCCACAAAAGCAGCATAATCAACACGCCCCTCTAAATAATCAAACGCTTGCCGATACCCAACACTTTTCATCGAAAGTGTTGTTGACGTTAAATTCCATCGCGCTTTCAACTCAGCCACTTCATGCAAAAAACCCTGTTCTAACATCAACTGAAAGCGCATCGCAATACGCTCATGCAACCATACTCGTCGTAAAGGAAATAAGCTTATATTAATGAACGTCGTGTCGGATAAAGACGACGTACTCTCACTTAAGTGTTGAGATAATGGAGTATTTGTTAATAAATAAACTTCAAGTGCACGTTGTGTGCGTTGCGTATCATGAGGATGCAGACGTGCCGCTGTGATTGGATCAACTTGACTTAGCCAATGATGCATGAATAATTGACCATGTGTTTGATGCTTCGCCAAAAGTGTTGCGCGAAGCGTTTCATCTGCTTGTGGCAGTAACGATAACCCTTGCTGCAACGCACGAAAATACATCATCGTTCCACCAACAAGTAATGGAAACTTATGACGCGCTCTTATCGCCATCATAGCAGCGGAGGCATCCTCGCAAAATTGCGCTGCAGAGTAACGCTCTGTAGGACGGCAAATATTAATCAAATGGTGTGGTGCATTATGTAGTGTTTCTGCATCAGGTTTTGCAGTTCCAATGTCCATGCCCTGGTAAATCATGGCTGAATCAACGCTAATGATTTCAAACGGTAATTGCTGTACCCACTCACATGCAATCGCTGTTTTTCCAGACGCGGTTGGCCCCATTAAACAAAAAACAACATTAGACATCCAGCAGCTCCAAGCATCGCTTTTCATCTAAACGCAATGAGAACGGGCAATCAGGTAACCAATAGGCCATCCAATGCGCTTTTTCTTCTGCGGTAATGGACGACAAATCCCACGTATCAGACAACATCAATGCGTGAATAAGTCCATGATTATCAGGTTGGTGAGTGGTTAAATATTGAATGAACGCATGCAAATCAAGTCCTGGAAAATCACATGGGATAGCATCAATAGAAATTGTGTTCGTGCCTATCGGATGAAAAATAAATCCAAGCTGTGCCAGTGCATCACGCCTCAGAAGAAGCGATGACACGTTTATTGCATCGACCTCCATCAAAACTGGCATCAGCAAAGGCCGTTCTCGCCAAGGTAATGGTTGGCTCGCTAAATGCGACCATTGTGATTTTTCTCGAACACGTAACATATCAACCAAATACGGCGTATTATTGTGATACAAGATCACAAAACGTTGATTTAAGGATACCCATTGTGGCGACGATGATATGTGTGTCCATGATGCTGTTGTTTTGCGACACGCGCCCGTTGAGCTCATCGACTCTTTTGTCGAATAAGATTCATCACTGATTAAAACACGCATCAGCGATGTCTGAATCAAATGGTGAATGGCTCGAGCGTCATGAAAGCGCACTTCATGTTTTGTCGGATGAACATTCACATCAACATCTTGTGGTGGTAACGTCAAGTACAATAAACAAGCAGGAAAACGCCCAGGATGTAAAATAGGTTCGTACGCCAATTTAATCGCATGTAAAATCAACTTATCACGCACCATTCGACGATTAATATAAATCCATTGTTTATCTTGTTGACTACGAGCATACCCGATACCGCTAACCCAACCTGTCAATGATAACTCACCGTGCTGCACATCAATCACATGTGCTTGATCAAAAAAAGATTTTCCTAGCAACTTACGTAATCGCAACGTTTGCGTGTGTTGACATGGTGCACTTGGTAAAGCCAATCGCGTTTTGCCGTTATGTGTTAGCGTCAACGCAATGCCTGGCTCACTAAAAGCAAAGCGCTTTACAACCGACTCAATGGCAAGAAATTCGATCGCCTCGGCTTTTAGAAATGTTTTGCGCACTGGCGTGTTAAAAAACAAATCACGCACATCAACGGTTGTCCCGGCTGCTCGTGCACAAGGCGATAAGGTCGCTCCCGTTTCGTGCCACTCCAATTTCATTGCATGAGTTTGAAATGCCGGGCGTGATTGAATGGAAAACCGAGAGACTGATGCAATACTTGCCAAAGCTTCGCCACGAAACCCCATGGTATAAATCGCATTCAAATCATTTAGTGTTTGTAATTTACTGGTCGCATGAGGTGCCACAGCAAGTAGTAAATCGCACTCCATGATGCCAACACCATTATCGCTAACGGTGATTTGATTTAAGCCACCAAAACCAATATCAATTTGAATATGCGAAGCTTTGGCATCGAGCGCATTTTCAAGCAACTCTTTGACCACAGAAGCTGGTCTTTCAATAACCTCTCCTGCCGCAATCTGATTGGCAACATTCGTAGACAATGCTTGAATGCGAGGAAAGTCGTTCATGCAATCTTATCCGTTGGCGCTTGTCGAAACGTTATTCGCCGATTTGCATTCGACATCACTTCTAATCGCGTTCCATGAGGTGGATAAGCCAAAAAATAACGCTTCAAGCCTGCAAAAATAGCACTCGCCACACGTGCTTGATACGAAGGATTTGTTAAGTTTTGAGCTTCCCTTTGATTTGAAATAAAACCCGTTTCAACTAAAATAGACGGCGTATCAGGTGACTTCAATACGACAAAACGAGCTTGCTCAACATGAGCATGATGCAATGTCGTGATGTCACCCAGATAATGCAGCACTTGACGACCTAACTGTAAGCTTGCTGAAATCGTCGCTGTCTGCGACAAATCAAGCAATACCGTGCGAACCAACCCATTTTTATCATCCAAATGCTTTAAATCAACGCCGCCTAATTCAGAATAGTTTTCTTTTTCTGCAAGCCAACGCGCAGCCTCACTCGTCGCTCCTCGTTGAGATAGCGCAAACACCGATGCACCGTGCGATTGTGTATTAATAAACGCATCTGCATGAATGGAAATAAACACATCCGCATTGTATTTACGCGCAAGCTTGAGTCGCTCACGTAACCCGACGTAATAATCACCATCACGCGTTAAAATAGCGCGCATCCCTGGTTGTTGATCGATCAATTTTTTGAGCGCTTTTGCAATGGCTAACACGACATGCTTTTCAATGTGATGTTTAGAGCCAATGGCACCTGGATCATGCCCACCATGCCCTGGATCAAGCACAATCACAACATCTCGCCAAGCTTTTGACGACACTGTGGCTGTTTTGCGGTAATGAGACTTACTAGGGCGAATGTCCATGGATAATATTGGCGTTACCGCGGGTCTCGTTGCAGAAGAGAGCCTTTGATCGATGACACTGCTTTGAGGGTCGCTGATATGCAAGATTAATGCAGTGTTTTGATTGGCGTGAGAAACACGCATGTCTGTACGAACAGCTGTTGTCACATCAAAAACGATTCGTAATGAATCTGCTGTCGGCACGCCAACACGCACCCCACGAACAATGCCCGTACCAGACACAATCGGTCTTAACGACAATTTACGTTGCACACCAAACAGGTCAACCACCACACGTTCAGGATGATGTAATGTAAAAACGCGCTGACGAACCACATTAGGTATGGCCCACGAAACAACCGCTGTACGATTGGGCTTATTGTCAACACGAAGCGTGGGAAAAGATGCATTTGCATACGTTCGTGCACTTATCAATAAGAGCATGCTCGCAACAATCAGAAGCCATCGGCTTATAACGTAAGCTCGGTTATGCATAATGCTCCAAACAAGATAAAAACGTACTGCCCGCAGGCGTCATGGCCGTTAATTGCAAAGAGCGCTGCATGTCATCTGAGACAGTTAACGTTGCGCGGATGTCTACCAAAGCAGTGAGGTTTTTAGAGCGCTCGGCCCATTCAATGCAGCAAACTGTTTGCCGTGAAAAATAGTCACGAAATCCAATGTAATCAAGTTCATATTCATCACTAATGCGATACAAGTCAAAATGATGAACTAACATATTTTTTTGTGGAATATCGTAACTTTCAACCAACGAAAATGTTGGACTTTTGATGCGACCCTCCACGTGCAGTGCGCGCAGCATCGCGCGAATGAGGGTCGTTTTACCAGCACCAAGATCTCCTTGAAATGCCAAGACAAGAGGTGCGCACAAACACATAGACAATTTTTCGCCTACATGCTGTGTTGCCTGCTCGGTTGGCAATTCAAAAAAAACATGTTCCACAATAAATTACTCGACTAATTTGAGAACAGGTTTCCCTCGTGTTCGCGAACCAGTACCACTTGCGTCTTTCTCATCAGATGCAGGAGGTGGATCGTAATCTTCACCAAACTCCATGCCACGACCATTTTCTTTTGCATAAATAGCCAACACCGCACCAGGATGCAAAAAAAGCTGCATTGTTTGCCCAGAAAATCGTGTTGTGAACAAAATTCTATCGTTATCTAAATGCAGTCCTCGACAAGATTTTGGTGAAATATTTAAAATAATTCGCCCACCATTCACATACTCTTGCGGTACCTCCACACCTGGGTATTCCGCATTCACAAGAAGATAGGGCGTGAGATCATTATCCACAATCCAATCGTAGATGGCTCGAATCAAGTACGGCTTATTTGATGTCATGCTACTCATACTTATGCTGCCCTTAATTGCTTCTCCGCATCCGTTAAGCTCGCTTGGAACGAATCTCGTTTAAATAATCGTTGCATGTAAGCTTGCAATCCCAACGCTTGTTCAGGCACTTCAATGCCTAAATGTGGTAATCGCCACAATAATGGTGCTAGTGCACAATCTAAAAGAGAATATTCATCGCTTAAGAAGTAAGGTTTATCTAAAAAGACTGGCTCAAGACCACTTAAGCTGTCGATTAACAATTGACGTGCGCTATCAGCATCATCATTCGCTTGAATACGATAAAGAAGAGAATACCAATCTTGCTCTATTCGGTGCATCATTTTACGTGTTTCAGCCCGCGCCACAGGGTAAACCGGCAACAACGGTGGATGAGGGAATCGCTCATCTAAATATTCCATGATAATGCGAGCTTCGTACAACACTAAATCGCGATCGATTAACGTGGGTGCTGTGCCATACGGGTTAATTTCTAAGAGTTCCGCCGTCGGTTCATTAACTTTTACAGGAAGAATGTCAACATTCACGCCTTTTTCGGCTAAAACTATCCGAACTTGATGACTGTAGATGTCATTGTTATCCGAATAAAGTGACATAATCGTACGTTTTGCAATAATTGCCATCCAATTTTCCCCGTTCGTTAACCGTTATAACTCATGGCGCGATTATACCATATTTTAGAAAAAGTGTCGCATTGGCTTTATGCTACCTTTTTGTTTTAAGTATTGTCACTTACCGCATATTTCGCCAAATATGCTGCTTTAATTTCCATAGAACACTCGCCAAGAGGCATAAAAAAATCATCACTCCTATCCCCATCTTACGTCGTATCAATAACGAAGGGTCCGAAACATAGGTTAAAAACGCCACTAAATCGAGTGCAATTTCTTGTTTATCTGACATGGAAAGTGGTGTTTGCTCACTGGTAAACGATGCCCAAGGATCAGGCATCACGCCATTTAAAATCAGTTTATTATTCGTGCCATAAGGTTGTGTTTTATCGTCATAGAGATCGGAAGAG
>JAGVJT010000025.1 GCA_020050955.1 Legionellales bacterium
CCCATCTGGGAAAAAATGAAGCAATTCACGTCATCAAGAACCCTTGATACACCGGATGAACTTTGGCTGCTTGAACATAACCCGGTGTATACGCAAGGCCAAGCAGGTAAGCCTGAGCACGTCCTAAACGCAGGCAATATTCCTGTGGTACAATCCGACCGAGGCGGCCAAGTGACATATCATGGCCCAGGCCAGCTCATTGGTTATGTATTGATGGACATTCGTCGACGTCATTTAGGAATTCGTACATTAGTATGTCAATTAGAGCGCATTATAATCAGCTCTTTATCATCGTTTGATCTTCAAGCCACAATACGCTGTGGTGCTCCTGGGGTCTACGTTCAAGATAAAAAAATTGCATCCATCGGGCTTCGTGTGAAAAATGGTTGTACATACCATGGTATTGCATTAAATGTCGCAATGGATTTAAATCCCTTTAATGGAATTAATCCTTGTGGATACAACAAGCTTCATATGACGCAATTACAAGATTACCAGCCAAATATCAGCATGCAACAAGTTCACGATGAATTTAAGCATGCGTTCTTAACTCAATTTGGGTCATAGATTGCATGGTTTTCTCAACCGAATATTTACAGCCGTTCACAACATGGCTTCATCAACACCCACAATGGTCGTTATTGCTCGCATTTTTTATTTCTTTTGCAGAATCATTGGCCGTCATCGGCAGCATTGTACCAGGATCAGTCATGATGACGATGGTTGGTATTTTGGCAGGCTCTGGTGTCATGCGTATCGATTTAACACTCATCGCGGCCGTACTTGGTGCAATTGCAGGCGATGGTGGTAGCTATTTATTAGGTTATATTTTAAGTGACCGCTTGATGCTCATCTGGCCATTCAAACAGCATCCTCAATGGTTAGATTACGGTAACACCTATTTTGAGCGTCATGGTGGAAAAAGCATCTTTTTCGGTCGCTTTGTCGGCCCGCTTCGCTCAATTATTCCTGTGATTGCAGGTATGATGCGCATGCCTCGATTGGAGTTTTTCATTGCAAACAGTATTTCAGCTGTTGCATGGTCGGTTGTTTATGTGGGGCCTGGTATCTTAATTGGAGCCGCAAGCACAGAACTCTCGCCGGAAAGTGCAACACGTCTATTTTTACTGGTGTTGGGTGCTCTTGCTATTATTTGGGCAAGTAGTCGCGGACTAAAATGGCTCTGGAAGCGCATTCACGAACTTTTACAACATTACTTACATCATACTTGGTGCAAACTGCAGAGCATGCACATAACACGTCGTATCACGCATGCATTAACACCTTCGACAGAAACGAATCATGCGGCCACAGCAGGACTTTGTATCTTATTTTTATTTTTCTTAACGCTCTCTCTCACTCTTTTTAGTTGGATGCTTAGTGGCGACTCACTTGTGCGTGTGGATGAGCCAATTTACTTTTTTCTCCAAAGCTTGCGCACACATGCTTTTGATATGTTTTTTATCATTATTTCTTTTTTCATCACACCTTATCCATTGATTGTTTTTATCACCAGTTTAGCCATTTTTGCCATGTATAAACGTGATTGGCGCTCATTACGCTATTGGGTAAATCTAAGCTTTATGTGTAACTTAGTGACGTTATGTTTTAACGCCTACATTGAACCGCCCCCTATAGATCACACGCTTTTACAATCCACCACACCGCTGTTTCCCGCCAGTGAATTAACACAGGCAACAGCATGTTTTGGGTTTCTCATGTTCACCATGCACGCGCGCTCGCAAGCAACGCTCGTGCGTGTACTTCGTTTCTTTTTTATAAGTTTGCTGACGTTAGCAGGCATTGCATTACTATACCTTGGTGATAACTGGATAACCGGTGTTTTAACAGCCTATACCATGGGACTTACACTGTGTCTGATTCATTGGCTTTTTTATCGTCGCCGCAATAAACAAACCTCGTTCAAAGCATTCGTCATTACTGTTTCATTTGGCCTATTAACATGCACAGCAACCGCGATGATTTACTGCCGCTACAAATCCACTGTACGAGAGCATGCTCCTTGTCTACAACAATACGTTCTATCTCATGACACATGGTGGAATCAGCAAAAACCATTATTACCACTTTACACAACCAATCGACTTGGACGTCCTATTGGGTTATTTAATATTCAATACTTAGGCTCCATTCAAGCACTACAACATGCATTGGAAACACACGGATGGCATCAAGAGTCGCCTTCATTATTACAAACATTTTTACGTGCGAGCGGCGCCTCACCATCAAAGCAAGCGCCGTTGCGTCCACAGTTTTATTTAAGCCAAAAGCCAATTTTAACCATGACCTACGGCATACGTGCGAACAAACCGTCACTTGTCCTTAATGTATGGCGCTCGAACTATCACCTTCTTCATCATAAACACCCTCTATGGATAGGAAGCGTACAAGCGTATAGGGCGTCAAAACCAAAAGCTGTCACACAACAGCCCTTCAATGCTTCTTCTTTACTTGCGGCATTGCATGATTTTGAAGTCCATGTCTTGCCATTTCCTATTAAATCATTGCAACCCTCAAACACATTGGATAACCCACAATTGTTTGTGATTCAAGAAAAAAACGATTAAAATTATGTTATTATAGTCATTTTACCAACAAGAGACTTAACGTTAGCGATTGCTCTATATCACTTCATCATTGGTAACAATATTTAGTTTTATGGCCACTCACCAAGCATACCTTAAACAACAATCTACGCTGTAAACAAAGACGCGCAATCTCTAATCGTCGAGGCATTATGTGCTTTTTTGTTGTTTGCTTTTATTTAAAACGTTAAGATCAAATATCGGAATTTTATGGAACGCATCAAACAACAATCTTATACGTTTAATGATTGGCTTTATCGATTTTCATGGGGAACAGGTATTGGATTAGTCAATGCAACTGCTGCAACACCTTTTATGGCGTTAAGTAATCATATCCTTAACAAAAAATCTACAACTCCTGGTAAATCCGCCGCAAATCCCACATTAGCACGCGCATTTGACGGCATGCTCTCTTATCACGCATCTTTTGTCTTGCGCATCAGCGTTGCGTTACCATTAAATAGTTTCTTTTTACATCATTTAAGTGCTTATTGCCAAATTAACGAAAAACACAAATCAGCAACATCTATTCTTGCTGGGGGTGGTGCAGGTGCGGTTGCAACACTGTCAGAAGCAATTGCACAAACCAAACAACTGAGCACCCCCAAACCAAGCACTCGTTACATTATTCAACAAGCGTATCACCACAATGGATTATTTGGGCTCACACGAGGCATGGCAGCCATGGTCGTGCGCACCGCAGGACTTACCGCAGGCTACCTTAGTTTAATGCCTCTATTTTGTAAAGAAATGCGTCAACATCTCGTGGATAACGTCTTAGCAGACGTATTTTCAGCCATGGTTTGTGGTTTAGTCGTTAACACATTTACCACCCCATTTAACACGCTTCGCTTTGAAATGCAGAAAAATTTTATTAAACCCAGTACGCCGCCCACTTACCGAGCACTTCTTCGACAAGCGTGTAAATCACCTCAAGATTTCTTGATGTTATTCAATGGATTTGGAGCACGCTTGCCGATGACCATGTTGTCAATGCTTATTATAGCCAAAGGAAATGAACTTGGTCAGGTTTATTCAGAGGAGGGTTTTCCGGATTTTCCGAGCTTACGGTTTAATTAGAAGAAATTTTGATGTTGAATTGTGCTACATCCAAGAGATCATTCTCTACACTCAAGATGGCGTAAACATACGTCTTTTCGAGCATAGCGAGAGATCTCTCGCTATGCTCGAAAAGACGTATGTTTACGCCATCTTGAGTGTAGA
>JAGVJT010000216.1 GCA_020050955.1 Legionellales bacterium
ATGCAATGTTTCTGCTGGTTTTTTGAACATGCTACAAGCAGCAAGGTAGCTCTGGCGGATGATCTGGCGTGAAATGCCGCGCTTTATCATGCTAACCACACTAGGCTGTTCGTGTCGTGATATTGCTGTTCCATCATGCATTCTCCATTTTAAAATCAAAAGTTGATTTAAGATGTTTTACGAATCGTCTTTGAAAGTTGCTCCGTTCTTTCATAGCGTTATTCTACACTGAAGTTATGCGATTAGCACTAAATTTTTTCTAAATTAAAGTTACAACGACATTAACACATGTGCTGTTTAAATCAGCGTATGCGTTAATGCCCGTATAAGTTAAGAAAACTCTGGTTTTTTCGACTCTTCATCTGTCTCAATGAAATTTAATTGTTGTTTAAATAGTTGAGTGAGATCGTGTTCAAAAAGAGAGACTTGATCAGATGTTGGTTTATACATATCTTTATAGAGTTTTATAAGAAAAGGTTTTACTTGATTGTCTGGAAGAGGATTATTGAGATTTAAAATTGCACTTTCTAACGCATGAAAATAGTGTACATCGAGATTTAAATCTTTTGAAAAATTATTTTTGATGAAGGTCGCAAAGTAATTATTTGCTTTGTGATAGCTTTGTGGCTCAAATCCCCACTCCATGTTATCGGTTTCCTCATACCATTGTAGAATGCTTTCCATCAATGAGCCTCTTGTGATGTTTTTAGGCGCAACTAAGTCACTGTATTTCCATTTAGCAGGGCTTGTTAGTTGTGATTGTGGAATATCTGTGACAATTGATGATGGGAGTTCAAAGCCTGTGGCAGAATAGAATGGTCCTCTAAATTCTTTTTGATGTTCATGACTATAGACTATCATCAAGTTAGGATCATCTTGCGCCACGCTAATGGTTGCCCTTGCGATGTCTATACTGATGATGCGATTAGGATCTGCTGCAGCATTAGAAGGTAAATTAAAGTTCAATTGATCCGATGCACGTTTTAAACAAATGATGTTACGTGATGTGTTGGGGGTTGCGAAATCAATCGCCGTCCAAATAACAGATAATCCACTACCTAAGACAATGATGTCGGTGTCATCTGGTATGCTCTGAGGTGGTTGTTGGTAAATTTCAGTAATGGAACGTTGTGTGATGCCTGGTAAATGATGTTGTCTTGGCACTTTATACCAGTTGTAAAAATGTGTGTTACTTGGTGTTTTAAAGACTTGAGGCTTATGCCCTGGTCGATGGACATGAACGCTAAAGCTTTGATCAGGTGCTCGTTCGATGCATGGTTCACCGTGATAAACAGGGATTTGATAATGATGTTCGAGAAGATGCAATGCTGTTTGCCGTAATTGCTGCATTTGACCAAGGGTAATGTGATTATTATCCGCATGTTCTGGATAGATTTCAGAAAACATATCTCGTGCAACTTTCGGCAACCCATTTTTAGTTTGACCCCATAGTTTTTTCAAATAATAAGGATGAACGTCATCGAGCCAAAATGGTGTGTAAACTAAACGCAAATGAGGATGCATGTCTTTGCCGTGTTTTGCAAGAGACGCGAGAGATGCGAATACTGCACTATTGTTACCAAAAACAATTTCAGGTACGGGCGGCACTTTGATCCAAAGCTGGCGTGTTTGCTGGATTCGCATCAAACTTGTTGGAATATAGGGTTGAAAAAATCTCATTCGTACTCTCCTAATTGTATGACAAAAATTAATCCATATTCATAAATACAAATGCATCAAAATATACATCTGACAAGTCACAGCAATAATTAGAGTGATCAAGCATCGTTTCGGATGGTAACCATCTTGTTTCGCATGTCCTAAGCATGGTTCACTTTTATAGTTAAGGAAGAAAACTGGTTTTTTTCAAGCGGTTATCTATGAAATTATATTTTTTCTTGAGATATAGGTTTAACAAAACACATATCGGAAGAAATGAACACAAAGAGGGCAGTTTAGCAGTTATATTGATTTGATTTTAAAAGGCTTTTTGAGGGAAGTTGGAAATGTTATTTGACAATTCAATGTATTCATTTATCATCTTTTGTTTTTGGAAAATCCAAATTTTAGGAGCATGGAATGACTCGCAAGCAAGCACCAAAGAAAATAGCAAACTACTTATCTTTTGTTTTTATTGCGATGAGTCAATCGAGTCATGCGGGTGGATTTTCATTGTATACGGAGGGAAGTGCTGCTGAGGTTGGGAATTTTGCGGCGGGTGCAGCTGCTGAGGTGGCCGATGCTTCGATTGGATGGTATAACCCAGCGGGTCTTGTTCTTTTGCAAAAAGACCAAGTTCTTTTAAGTGGTGTTGGTGTTTTTCCTAGTACTAAAATTTCGGGCACAAGCACATTTAATACGGTTGATATTCCACCTTACACACAATCATTTACGCGATTATCCGGTGGTGAAAATGCGGTTGTCCCTGCGTTGCACGCATCGCATCGCTTGGGGCCACGTGCTGTTTTAGGGTTTAGTTTAGTCTCGCCATTTGGGTTATCAACCAGTTGGAACGATACTTCGGCTGTGCGGTATGCGGCAACATTAACGAAAATGACAACGGTTAATGCCTCTCCTGAAATGGGTGCGCTACTGACTGATCATTTAGCCATTGGTGCAGGCTTAGATTTACAATGGGCGCAGGTTAAATTTAATGGAACAGCAGGCTCACCTGCGGCATTGCAATACCTTGAAGGGTTTGGCGCGCCTGTGACGCCGACCACACTGGACTCTTCCAGTGCGAATCAAGGCTCGTCATTTGATGTTGGATTTCATGCAGGGCTGCTTGGTTTGTTTAACCAAAATCACACACGCATTGGTTTGAATTATCAATCTGGGATGTCTCATCAGCTTTATGGTAACAGTCAATTAACTGGACGATTAGCTGATCCTGATTTAATGGATCCGAACGCAGTATACCGTCGTGATGACTTGAGAAGTAACAACACGCAACTGCCTGATGTTGTGACACTCAGCTTGTATCAAGATATCAATGCGACATGGGCTTTGCTTGGCTCTGTAATTTATACAGGCTGGGATGTTTTCAAAACCACTGAATTAACGAATGTTGCAGGATACTCGGCTGAAACAGGTACACAAGAGCCTATTACATTGATTACACCGCAAAACTACCGTAACGCATGGCGTGCAGCAGCTGGTTTAAATTATCATGTGAACGATACTTGGATGATTCGTATGGGCGGTGGTTATGATGAAACACCAACTGTTGATCAAGAAAGAGATATTCGACTACCAGATGTTGATCGTTGGGCATTGTCTGTGGGTGCGCATTACCAACCCACGCCATCATTAGGCATTGACGTTGGTTACACGTATTTGTTCGCAGCGGGAACATCACCGATTAATAAGACGCAAGTGTTTGATGAGTTGTCGTCTGTGACGGTGAATGCACAAGCCATGAACCATGCTCAATTAGCAGGTATACAAGCAACATGGTCGTTTGATCGTGTTGAGAATGCTAAAACGAAATAGGTTGGTTATCATCGACGAAGCGCATAAAGTAAAATGCGCTTTGCCGGTGTTTTGAGATTAGTCTTTGATTAATGTGCTTTCACCTGGACCATTAACAATCATCGTGAAGCCATTGCTATGCAAGGTGCTTGGCGTAATTTCACCCGTATCAAGATTAAGCTCAACGCTGCCAAGATCGATTGGGTTGTCTGTGTTTGTGGCAACGCGAATTAACGCAGGGCACTTGCCGTTGACTACATGACCAATGCATGCCACTCTGACCGCTGCCCAAAATACTTTACCGTCGCTATGTGCTTTGGTTGGGTGTTGTGATGGGATGGTGCCGGCAACGAATGCGTTTGATTCGTAGTCTGTTTGATTGTGTGTCACTAATTGTTTGGGTGCTGCAAAACTGGCTGCAGCTATAAGGCTTAATGTGACGGCACAAAAAGCATGTTTTAACAAACGCATGTTATTTCTCCTGATTAAGATGACGTAAATCATCACTTTGTTCAATTGTAATTCAGTTAACTGAGCTTAGTAAAGTTTTTTCGCTATATTTAATTAATTTGTCGTCATTATGTTAGTGCGCGACGCAAAATTTTGCCGACATTTGTTTTAGGTAATTCACTGTAAAACGCGATGATTTTGGGCACTTTGTAAGCAGCAAGGTGTTTTCTGCAATGCGCAATTACTTGCTCCTCGGTTAATGATTCATCTCGTTTGACGATGCAGGCTTTGACTTTCTCGCTTTCATCTTCTTTTCGAACGCCGACAACACCGACTTCAAGTACGCTCGGCATCAAACTGATGACTTGTTCAACTTCGTTAGGGTACACATTAAAGCCTGAAACTAAAATCATATCTTTTTTGCGATCGACTAAATACACGAAGCCTTTCTCGTCAACTTTGGCAATGTCACCCGTGCGTAAAAAACCATCCGGCCAAAACACTAGTTCTGTTTCATCTTGGCGTTGCCAATAGCCAGGCATAACTTGAGGGCCTTTCACGCAGAGTTCACCCGTAGAGCCTAGAGATAACTCATGACCATTGTCGTCACGAATGGAGATATCGGTTGAGGGTAAAGGAAGGCCAATGCTGCCGTTGTAAGTTTCAAGATACATTGGGTTGATGGTGACCGCAGGACTTGTTTCTGTAAGGCCGTAAGCTTCTAATACGCGAGATTTTGTTCGTTCTTGCCATGCGATTGAAACGCTTTTTTGTAGCGCCATGCCGCCTGAAAGTGAAAGCTTAATGTGTGAAAAATCAATTTCATTGAATTTAGGATGATGCAGTAACCCGTTGAACAGTGTGTTGACTCCTGTAATAGCTGTGATGCGTTGATGTTTGATGCTATTGATAAAACGTGCCATATCACGTGGGTTTGTAATCAAGATATTTTTAGCACCAAACCGTAAAAATGTAAGGCAATTAGCCGTTAACGAGAAAATGTGATAAAGAGGGAGTGCTGTGACAATGATATCGTCGCTAGATACGTGCAATGGCGCTATCCATGATGATGCTTGCAGGACGTTTGCAATTAAATTGCCATGCGTTAAAACAGCACCTTTTGAAACCCCAGTAGTACCGCCTGTGTATTGAATAAATGCCGTGTCCGTGTGTGTTAATTCAATTGTCGATAGAGGCAGTGTTTTGCCTTGATTAAGGGCTGTGCGAAATGAAATGGCGCGAGGCAGATGATAATGGGGGATCATCCGTTTGACATATTTGATAACCGCATTGACGAGAACGCGCTTAACACACGGAAAAACATCGCCAATTTGTGTTGTAATGATGTGCTGAAGTGCAGGAATCGATGGTAATGCTTTTTCCAATGTGTTTGCAAAATTTTCAAGAACAATGATGATTTTTGCGCCTGAGTCGTTCATTTGATGTGTTACTTCATCGCAGGTATACAAAGGATTCGTATTCACGACAATGCCCCCTGCGCGTAAAATACCAAATAGTGCGATGGGGTATTGTAAAACGTTTGGTAGCATTATCGCGACTCGATCACCTTTCTGTAATCCTAAGTGTTGCAAGTAAGCGGCAAAGTGTTGACTTAAGGTATCCAGCTCACGAAAACTTAGTGGGCAATTAAAGTTGGTGTAGGCGATTTTTTGATCATGTTGTTGGCATGCTTTCTCAAAAAATGAAACCAATGACGCGTACTCGTTGATGTTGATTTCATGCGGTACGCCCTGTTGATAACGTTCAAGCCACAGCTTATCCACGTGATTAACCTTCTGTTACGGATTCTTGCATGCTAGTATAAACAAAAAATGTGACAGTGGATATGAGCATCATGACCGATAATGTATTGAAATCACAAGCATTTAAATTAAAAGGTCGATTTTACACCTTGACAGTTTTGCAAATTCTTGATGTTGATTGTGATAGTTTTATACAACAACTTGTGCATACTATCGCGCAAGCACCTCGTCTTTTCGATAATACCCCGGTTGTTTTAGATTGTTCGGCTATTGACATAGAGGCATTTGATTTGAATCGATGCTGTCAAAGTTTACGCGAGCATGGGCTTTTTCCTGTGGCGGTTCAAGGAAGTCACGATGGTTTCTTCAGCACGCGCGCGCAAGCATTGGGTCTTGCTGTGTTACATGCGTCATCAACGCACGATAAGCCATTGGTTTTGGAACAGCCTATTGTTAGCGCGCAAGAGAGTTTCAAAGCAAAAACAATTTCTACACCTGTGCGTTCTGGCCAACAGATTGTGAATAGAGAATCTGACCTTATTATTACCGCGTCAGTGAGTCATGGCGCTGAATTACTCGCTGGTGGCAATATTCATGTATATGGCGCTTTGCGAGGGAAAGCCTTGGCTGGTATTTCGGGTGACAAAGACGCGCGAATTTTTTGTCAATCACTCGATGCAGAATTAGTCGCTATTGCAGGATTTTACTGTGTCCGTGAAACGATAGAACAGTGCACAACGCCTTGTCAAATTTATCTTCAAGATGAGCAGATTCGAATAGAACCATTATGATTCAAGCGGCGTTTATTTCGGATTTGCATTTGCATCCTGACTTGCCTGTTATTACACGTTATTTTGATCAATGGGTTGATTGGGCATGCGCTAATCGTATTACTTCTGTGTATATTCTTGGTGATTTTTTTCATGCTTGGGCAGGTGATGACACTATGGATACTTGGAGTCAAAGCATTGCTGATAAATTAAAACGATTAACAAGCCAAAGCATTGCTGTGTATTTTATGCATGGAAATCGTGATTTTTTATTAGGTGAACGTTTTATAACAAAAGCGGGTATGGTGATGTTAACAGAGCCTGCGTGCATTACGTTGGGACAGCAACGTGTTTTGCTTGTGCACGGCGATCGCTACTGCACGCGTGATCGTGCGCATCAACGTTTTCGTCGTTTAACTCGAAACTCATGGTTTTCACATGTTTTTTTGTGTTTGCCTCGTGCATGGCGCATGAAATTAGTGGCTCGCGTGCGTCAACACAGCCAGCGTTATCGTCCAGTGGCTGTGGCGAATATGGATGTGGTACTCGATGCTTTAACCCGCCATGCTAAAAA
>JAGVJT010000029.1 GCA_020050955.1 Legionellales bacterium
ATAGTAAAGGTTTATGGCGGAAAATTCAACTCGCGTGAGGGTCTTTTTTTCTTAATAGCACATAAACCGCACCAACGCCGCCGTCACGCGGTATCGCACTATGAAACGCGAGAATGTCTTCGTATTGTTGAAGCCAATGATTCACGTGGTTTTTTAAAACAGGTTGCTCGCCATATTTACCACCTTTTCCATGAATAATCAGCATGCACCGATTGCCTTGTTGGCGTTGTCTGATGAGAAACTGTGATAAAGAGGTGCGTGCAACATCAAGTTGTAATCCATGCAAATCAAGTCGTGCTTCAATGGCAATAAGGCCTTGTTTGAGTTGTTTTAAACGATTAGGCGATAATTTATAGCGCTCATAATGCAACGTATCGTGTGCGGCGACGGTGATGTCATAAGGATTAGACCAACATGCTTCTTGCGATAAGATGTTTTGCTGTGGCTCCTGCTTTCGAGGTTTGGTAATCGAAGGTGGCGGGCGCTTGGTATCTTCACGCGGCGTTTGTTTTCGTAAAGGGATAACATCCTGCATCATTTGGCGAAAGAGTTTTTGTTCGTCGTCAGGTGTTTTTTGATTAGCCATAGTGTTGGGATAGTACGTTCTTTTCTTCAATTGATTTCACAGATGAGAGGTATTGTAATGTCATTTATCATGACTTAAAAGAAAGCTCGTGCAACTCAACGACGACAAAAGCTTGATGTTGATCTACAATTCCTTCATCTTGTTTTCCTAAAAGAGTTCTTTATGTCAGATTACTATACACAACAAACGCGTTCGTTTGAGACCGTTTTAGATTTTATACGATATGGGTACACACAGGCTTGTACAACGAAGCTTTACTATGGTCATGGCACCGATAATGCATGGGATGATATCATGGCATTGGTTTTGGGGAGCTTGTCATTACCATATAATGCAGAGCCCTGGTTACTGCAAGCACGATTAGCGCCAGATGAAAAAACACATCTTGTTTCTCAATTAGCAAAGCGTATTATTGACCGTGTTCCTGTTCCATATTTAACAAAAGAAGCTTTTTTTTGTGAGTTGCCTTTTTATGTGGACGAGCGTGTTTTGATTCCTCGCTCACCACTTGCAGAGCTTATTCAACAGCAATTTGCACCTTGGATTGATGCCGATGATGTGGCGCATGTGCTTGATTTGTGCACGGGAAGTGGGTGCATTGCGATTGCATGCTGCGAGGCCTTCCCTGATGCATTGGTGGATGCTGTTGATTTGTCTGATGATGCGCTTGATGTCGCCGAAATCAACCGTGAACGCTACGGTTTAGAGGAACAGTTAACGCTAGTTAAATCAAATTGTTTTGATGCACTGCCAGAAACGCGTTACGACATCATTGTCAGTAACCCACCGTATGTCGGACGTGCAGAAATGGATACATTACCGCAAGAGTACTTGCATGAGCCGTCATTTGCATTAGAAGCAGAAAATGATGGATTGGCGATTGTTGAGCAAATTTTGTTTTCTGCACATCGTTATTTAAGTGACCATGGTATTTTAATTGTTGAAGTCGGTAATAGTGAGGAAGCGTTGATGGAGGCTTATCCCGAAATCCCTTTTACATGGCTTGATTTTGAGCATGGTGGGCAAGGTGTTTTTCTTTTAACGTCTGAACAAGTTAACACGTATTGTCGTGCTGAATAAGGAGTGCTTGATGAGAAAAGTAAATGTTGCCATTGTTGGTGCAACAGGGATGGTGGGAGAGGCTTTTTTAACAGTTTTGCAAGAACGTAAATTTCCCATTGATCAATTGTATTTATTAGCCAGCGAGCGTTCTGTCGGACAAACATTATTCTTTAATAATACTGCTTTGGATGTGGAAAACTTAGCGACGTTTAATTTTAGTGATGTTGATATTGCGTTGTTTTCGGCAGGTAGTGCGGTCTCAAAAGAATATGCACCAATTGCCGCAGCTGCGGGATGTGTGGTTATCGATAATACATCTTGTTTTCGATACGATGATGATATTCCTCTAGTGGTTCCTGAAGTCAATCCGCATCAAATTCGTGCGTATACCAATCGAGGCATTATTGCCAATCCAAATTGCTCAACGATTCAAATGCTTGTGGCGCTAAAACCATTGCATGATGCCGTTGGTATTGCTCGGATTAATGTTGCGACTTATCAAGCTGTGTCAGGTACAGGTCGTAAAGCAGTGAATGAATTGCTTCAGCAATTAGGGGACTTAATGAATGGTCGTCCGGCGAAAACATCAGTTTATCCACAACAAATTGCATTTAATGTTTTGCCGCATATTGATGAGTTTTTAGAAAATGGTTATACGCGCGAAGAGATGAAGATGGTTTGGGAAACACAAAAAATTCTTGAGGATGAGACGATACTAGTTAATCCAACAACCGTGCGTGTGCCCGTGTTGTATGGTCATTCTGAGGCTATTCATCTTGAGCTTAAAGAACCTTTGAGTGTTGAAAAAGCGCGCGCGTTATTAAAAAAATCACCCGGTGTTTCACTTGTTGATGATTCGAAAAAAGCGAAATACCCAACTGCGTTTAGTCATGCTGTTGGTCAAGATAACGTTTTTGTTGGACGTATCCGCCAAGATCTTTCCCATCCTTGTGGGTTAAATTTATGGGTTGTTGCGGACAATGTGCGTAAAGGCGCGGCAACGAATGCAGTACAGATTGCAGAAATTTTAATCAATGAATATTTATAAAATAATATTTATAATTTATAATCAATATAAGCATTTTTGTTTTTTGCATGATAGGAGAATCTTTTATGCCAGTGCGTTGGGGGGATCCAGATAGGCCTTATCTTGGTGAAGATACGGTAGAAGACAATCGGGCTCAACGAATGGATGAACAAGCATTTAAGCGTACGCTTGCGACTGTGCATGCGAAAGATCATTCCCATGAAAACAATGCTTCTGTGCAAAATGAGCAAACATTTGAGACAAGTC
>JAGVJT010000032.1 GCA_020050955.1 Legionellales bacterium
CTTGCGCGATCGTTTTGGTATTGTGCAGCGACTTGAATTTTATAATGTTGATGATTTAACAAAAATTGTAACACGTTCCGCGCGCCTTCTTAATGTGCCTATCGATGATGATGGCGCGATCGAAATTGCGAAACGTGCTCGAGGAACACCTCGTATTGTCAATCGATTACTGCGCCGTGTTCGTGATTATGCTGATGTGAAGGGAGAAGGTGTGATTACAAAACACATGGCACAGTTCGCACTCGAACAGTTACAGGTTGATCATCACGGATTTGATATTATGGACAGAAAGCTATTGCTGGCTGTCATTGAGCGATTTGATGGTGGTCCTGTTGGTGTGGAAAGCGTGGCCGCTGCTATTGGTGAAGAAAAAGGAACGATTGAAGATGTGATTGAGCCTTACTTGATTCAACAAGGGTTTTTAATGCGTACGCCGCGTGGTCGGACAGCAACAGCGCTTGCGTATCGTCATTTTGGACTGACAATAGAAAAGATTTAAATAAGAGGATTAAGACATGGGTGGTCATACAAGTGTGTTTGGTTATTTTCTTCAAGCGGGATTTGTTGTTAAAGCAGTTATGCTATTGTTGCTGATTGCTTCAGTTACGTGTTGGACGCTTATTCTTCAGCGTGCATGGTATTTTAAGCAAAAAAAAGAACAATATGATATGTTTAATCGACGCTTTTGGGGAAGCTCTGATTTAAGCATTCTCTATGCAGATATTGACAGTAAAATAGAAGAGCGACATGGGTTGGCGTCTATTTTTCATGCAGGATTTAAAGAGTTTTTACGTGTGCGTAAATTAGGTAATGTTACTTTTGAGCCTATTCTTCGTGTGATGCAAATTAATTACACTAAAGAAGCAGAGCGTTTAGAACAACATTTGCCTTTGTTTGCCTCAGTGGGTTCTATTTCTCCTTATGTTGGGTTGTTTGGTACGGTATGGGGAATCATGACCTCTTTCCAAGCTTTAGGCCATGCACAACAAGCGACCATTGCGATGGTGGCACCTGGTATTTCTGAGGCACTTGTTGCAACAGCGCTTGGGCTTTTTACAGCGATTCCGGCGGTCATTGCATACAACCGCTATAGTGCTCGCGCCAATGGATTATTAGGGCGCTATGATCTATTTCAAGATGAATTTATTGCTCTGATTGTACAACAAACAGACATGCCTGCGAAGGATTCTCTAAATGGCTAGAAAAAAAGTTGCGCGTACAAGTAGCCCGATGGCTGAAATCAATGTTGTGCCTTACATTGATGTGATGTTAGTTTTGCTTGTTATTTTTATGATCACTGCTCCTATGCTAACACAAGGTGTGAACGTTGATTTACCTAAAGCGGTGAGTGAGTCATTAACATCGGCGGATAGGGAGCCTATTATTGTTTCCGTCGATAGAACTGGTGCTTATTTTCTTAATGTCAGCAGTAATCCTAGCATGCCGATGGAGCCGCAGGCATTAATGGTTCGAGTGGCCGCTGAGCTTGCGCTTGCTAAAGAATCAAAAGAAGCGTTGCATGTTCTTGTTAAAGGTGATCAAGGTGTTGCGTATGGTAAAGTGGTTGAAGCCATGGGGCTATTGAAGCAAGCAGGCGCCGAACAAGTGGGATTATTGACTGAATCGAATGATTCATCAGGAGATAACACAGCATGATTCAGTTCAATGAATATCGAAAATTTTTCTTTTTAGCATTATTTTTACACGGTTTATTAGTGGTATTGTTATTGTGGGATAATACAAACGAGCGTCCTGCCATGACGCTTGAAGCAAAAAATGAACCTGGTATTCAACAAAACATGTCTCAACAAATACCACAACAGCCTCAAGCTATTCAAGCGGTAAGTGTTGATTCGCATCAAGTGATGGATGCAATGAAGCAATTAAAAGAAGAGCGAGCACAGACCGCGCGCGCGGAAGCCAACCGCCAACGTGCACTTGCTATGCAAGCGGAAGCTGCAAAGCGTCAACGTGTTGCTGAACAACAACGATTAGAGCGCATAAAAAATGAAGCAGCTAAGTTAGCGTTGGCACAAAAAAAACAAATGGAAGAAGAGCGTCAACGTTTAGAGCAATTAGCAAAGCAAAAAGAGGCTGAAAAACAACAGCTCCAAGCACTGCAAGAGCAACAACGTGTCTTACAAAAGCAGCAGCAAGCAGAGCAACAAAAGTTAGCTGCTTTGCGTACTAAACAAGAAGCAGAAGAAAAAGAGCGTCAAACAAAAGCACGTGAAGCGGATGTTTTAGCAAAGCAACAAGCAGATGCACTCGCAAAACAACAAGCAGAAGCTGCGGCATTGGCGAAGCAACAAGCAGCTCAAGAAAATGCAGCGAAACAAGCACGAATTGCTGGCGCCGTGGACAAATACAAGGCATTGATTATTCATGCGATTGGTCAGCAATGGATTTTACCTGATCGCGTTGATAGTCGCTTATCAAGTCAATTTCGAATCAGGCTCGCACCAAATGGTACGGTGTTAGAAGTAAACTTGATTCGCAGTAGTGGTGATCCTGTGCTTGATCGTTCAGCACAAGCTGCCATTTATAAAGCATCACCTTTACCGGTTCCAAGTGATTCGGAAACATTTAATCTGTTTCGTGATATTAGCTTAACGGTGAGACCAGAAAATATACAGGGATGATTAGCCTATTACCCTTACACGTCAATGAGGTACATTGTGATTAGTCGATTCATTACATGCAGTTTATTATTTCTTTCCAGCAGTGCTTTTACGATGGACTTGGAGTTAACTCAAGGTGTCAATAAAGCATTACCTATTGGCATGGACAGCTTTGGTGCTAATAGCGAAGCATTGTCATTCACAGACGTAATTAATCATGATTTGCAAATGTCAGGGCAATTCAAACTTATCACATCACCCAAACATGATCCGTCCAGCACAACATTAGATGAGTGGCAGCGCCTTGGTGCAGACAGTGTCTTGTCTGGAAGCGTTCGCCAAATTAGCCGAGGTCAGTATGCAGTACATGTTGAACTTGCCGATGCAGCTTCGCGTGGACGCACGTTATTAGCAAAAGATTACC
>JAGVJT010000146.1 GCA_020050955.1 Legionellales bacterium
GCGTTATGTGCACTTAACGTGATGCTTTCAGAAAACATTCTGGATGTAGAAAAATTAGTGCGTGTTAATTTAATTAGGAGAGAGTAAGCATGAAAATTCGTCCTTTGCATGATCGTGTGGTTGTTCGTCGTATGGAAGAAGAGCGTACAACAGCTGGTGGTATTGTGATTCCTGATAGCGCAACAGAAAAGCCCATGCGTGGTGTTGTGGTTGCAATTGGTGGTGGCAAGATTCTTGATAACGGTGATGCTCGTGCATTAGCAGTTAGCGTTGGTGACACTGTATTGTTTGGTAAATACTCTGGTACAGAAATCAAAGTAGGTGCTGAAGAATTAGTTGTGATGCGTGAAGATGACATCATGGCAATTGTTGACGAGAAATAATCTTATTTTTAGTGTGTAAGGAGATAAAGAATGGCTAAAGAATTACGATTTGGTGACGAAGCGCGTCAACAAATGCTCGCGGGCGTTAATGCGTTAGCAAATGCAGTTCAAGTGACAATGGGTCCACGTGGTCGTAACGTCGTGCTTGAAAAATCATACGGTGCACCAACAGTAACAAAAGATGGCGTATCGGTTGCGAAAGAAATTGAATTTGAAGATCGCTTTAAAAACATGGGCGCACAAATGGTTAAAGAAGTTGCGTCTAAAACATCTGATACAGCAGGTGACGGTACAACAACTGCAACAGTGTTGGCGCGTGCTATTTTGGTTGAAGGCCACAAAGCAGTTGCTGCAGGTATGAATCCAATGGATTTGAAACGCGGTATTGATAAAGCAGTTGCTGCGGTTATCAGCCAGTTACAAAGCATGTCTAAGCCTTGCAAAGATGGCAAAGCGATTGCTCAAGTTGGTTCGATTTCTGCGAACTCTGATGAAGCTGTTGGTTCAATCATTGCAGAAGCGATGGCGAAAGTTGGTAAAGAAGGCGTGATTACGGTTGAAGACGGTAATGGCTTAGAGAATGAATTATCTGTGGTTGAAGGTATGCAGTTTGACCGTGGTTATATTTCTCCTTACTTCATCAACAACCAACAAAACATGTCAGCAGAATTAGAGCATCCATTCATTCTTCTTGTTGACAAAAAAATCAGTAATATTCGTGAAATGTTAACGATTTTGGAAGGTGTTGCAAAATCTGGCCGTCCATTAGTGATTATTGCTGAAGATGTTGAAGGCGAAGCCTTAGCAACATTAGTTGTTAACAACATGCGTGGTATTGTTAAAGTTTGCGCGGTGAAAGCACCAGGATTTGGTGATCGTCGTAAAGCAATGTTGCAAGATATTGCTATTCTAACCAATGGCCAAGTGATTTCTGAAGAGATTGGTAAAAGTTTAGAAGGTGCGTCATTAGAAGATTTAGGTGTTGCAAAACGCGTTATCATCACTAAAGAAAACACAACGATTATTGATGGTGAAGGTAAATCAAAAGAAATTACTGCGCGTATCACGCAAATCCGTGCACAAATGGCAGAAACATCGTCTGATTATGATCGTGAAAAACTACAAGAGCGTGTTGCAAAACTAGCTGGTGGTGTTGCGGTTATTAAAGTAGGTGCTGCGACTGAAGTTGAAATGAAAGAGAAGAAAGCACGCGTAGAAGATGCGCTTCATGCAACACGTGCTGCGGTTGAAGAAGGTATTGTTGCAGGTGGTGGTGTTGCGTTAATTCGTGCACAAAAAGCATTGCATGGTCTAACAGGCGACAACCATGATCAAAACATGGGGATTGATATCCTACGTCGTGCTATTGAATCTCCTTTACGTCAAATCGTGACTAACTCTGGTTACGAAGCATCTGTTGTTGTGAATAAAGTTGCTGAAAACAAAGGCAACTTTGGATTTAACGCAGCAACTGGTGAGTACGGTGACATGGTTGAGATGGGTATTCTTGATCCAACTAAAGTAACACGTATGGCATTGCAAAATGCTGCTTCTGTTGCAAGCTTGATGTTAACAACAGAGTGTATGGTTGCTGATTTACCAAAGAAAGATGAAGGTGCAGCTGGTGCTGGCGATATGGGCGGCATGGGTGGCATGGGTGGAATGGGCGGCATGATGTAATTGCTCATTTACCTTTTAAAAACCCGCCATTTGGCGGGTTTTTTTTATGGCTTATAAGGTATATGCTTAGTTAGTTTTTATGGATAGATAAGATGAAACATGGAGAACAAAATGCGAGACCAAATCGTTAATAAATTAGTGGTATTATTAGCAGACTCTTATGCGCTTTATTTGAAAACACAAAATTATCATTGGCATGTTATTGGACCATTATTTGGTGCGTTGCATGCGCTATTTGAATCTCAATACCGCGAGTTAGCGGAGGCGGTCGATCAAGTTGCAGAGCGAATTCGTGTGTTAGGCCACTTGGCTCCAGCAACGTTTAGCGATTATCAACGCTTAAAAACGATTCAAGACGGTCACTCTGATGCAAATGCTAATGAAATGCTCACCGATTTAGTACACGACCACACCGCACTATTGCATGATTTGAAGCAAGCATTGCAACTAGCCTCGCACGACAGCGATGAAGGTACTGTGGCACTTCTTTCCGAGCGTATTGCGGCTCATGAAAAAATGCGCTGGATGTTGAGTGTTTCGTGCGAACAATCTTAATCAGTATGATTAGTGTGCATTGATTTTATAATGATGAAGTAACCGTTCAATAATGATGACGTCATTCTCATCCAAGACGTCATCCATTGCGCACATATTCTCCGATTGAGCAGTTTCACGAAGCTCAATGTCATTTAGCCAATTTTCTAGTATTTTTATTTTTTCTATACGTGATAAACCGTTATCGAGCTCAACATCAGAGGGTTTATTGTAAAAGTTAAGAGGGTTGGCTATTTTTTCATCAACATCACTCATGATTCATCCTTGCCACGAGCCTGTATGTATTTATTTTAGACTAAAATAACATTAATTTCCGGTGGAAACGCTGTGATTAAGCGTTAAGTTTCTTGATTCGGTGGTGAAAACGGTGGAATGTTGTTCATTTTTAAATGAATTTCACGCTGCACAAAAGGCATGTCAATGTTGCGTTCACGAAATATTTGCTCGATGGAAAAATGTAAATCACTTTGAACGGCTGATTTTTTATTCACATCTTTAATGAGGCATGATAATTGGAAAACGAGTGCATTTTCACCAAAAGCTTGGAAGACAACGCCAGGTTTATGACGTTCAGTTTTTAGAATGTCGGGATGTTGAGTCGCAATGTCTAATAACGTGTCGCGGACAACATGTGTATTGCTGCCATAAGCAACGCTTACCTCAATATTGACGCGACAATATTTGTCCGTCAACATGTAGTTCGTGACACGTTTTGTGATTAAATCCGAGTTTGGGATAATGATGTCTTCATGTGCAGATGTCATCAGTTGCGTCGAACGAACGCGGATTTTTTTCACAAAACCCTCAACACCATCGATGTTAATGCGATCGCCTGGTTTGATGGGTTTTTCAATTAAAATGATTAAGCCTGATACGAAATTATTAACAATGCTTTGTAAGCCTAATCCAATACCCACGGAAAGTGCTCCGGCAATGATGGCTAATCCTGTAAAATCAAAACCTGCTGCGAGTGCGCCGATGGTAAATGCTAAACCAAAACCGATGTAATTTAAAATCGATGCAACGGCAACTTGTGTTTCCTCTTCGTCTTCAAATTGTTGATGACCACTGATTTTTGTGGAGAGTGCGCGAGATGTTAAAAAAATACAGCAAAAGAGTACAACACCAATGAAAATACGAACAGGGTAGAGCGTCATATTTCCTAAATGAACACCATTAATCAATTGTTCATAAACCCATTCAACACTTGTCCCCGCAAATGATGTTGCTTTTGCCATGAAAAATAAACCTGAAACAAGAATCATCAATTGCATGGTGATTTTGAGTGTTAGGAATTCATGCAACGTTTGCTCTCGTCGATAGCCAAAATAAAGGATGATTTGTTGATGTATGCGTTGATTGTGCTTGATGAATCGATAGAGTTTTTCTAAACCATAAATGAACGCGCTCATTACCATAAAAATAGCTGAACACACGAAGCTTGCGTAGAGAAGTTGTAAACTTAAGATTAAGTATCCTAGTGTGACAAGACCTAAAAGTGCTATCGCGTAAAGTGCTAAGATATTTTTTAGCAATAGACCATAACGCTTAATAACGCGTTGTTTTTTATTCGTGTAGTAATAATACATCATGTGAATGAATGTCATGGCTAGTGCGCTTAATACAAAAAGTGATTGGTAGAACTGCCAGAGAGGTATAGAGAATATTTTTAATTCATTGAGCCATTGTCCTATGCAAACGATGCAATACATGGTGAATAACGACAATAAACATGTTTGTACAAATGAATAACGGATGTGGTACCAATTAAATAAAGTACGAACGGATTTTATGTTAAAAAAGAATAAAATGCCGAGGCATCCTAGCGTATAAGCAAAACCGATGCTCATGGGCATTAAAAAGAGATCATCGCTGTCATTTTGTTGATTAATCACCAAATAAAAGCATAACAACATGGTTGTGAAGCAGCTGGTGAGTAGTGTTATTTGCGCTGAGTTGATTTGTTCGAGTGCTAAATGATGCAGCGCAAATTGACTTCTTTTGAGCCATGAAAGCGATGCTATGGCACCTAAAAAAGATAATATGCTCACAATAGTGCATAAGACCATGTGATGCCATGTAAAAATAGAATAGCTGGCAAATGCTTCTGTATGAAGATTAGAGGAAGGTGCATTCATGATGTTGGTATATAATTCATGCAGTGGTAAACCTCGTGTGAAAGTTGCTTTTTCTTTCAATTGAATGGCTGTTTGTTTGTAAGCATCCAATGCTTCGTTTGCGCGAATGGTAAATAGCCGACATTGTGATTGCGCGCTCGACCATTTTTTTTGTTGCGCTGTGAGGTAGACTAAATCAGCGCTGCCTGATGTCTCTTGGGTTGTTGTTCCTTGTTGCACAAGCTCATTGAGTGTGTTTA
>JAGVJT010000014.1 GCA_020050955.1 Legionellales bacterium
CAAACGGTTGTTTCAAAAAATTCTTCTAGGATTGTTTGTGTATCATAACCTAATGAACGTAACAAAATAGTGACAGGTAATTTACGTCGACGATCGATTCGCGCAAATAAACAATCTTTCGGGTCAAACTCAAAATCCAACCAAGAGCCACGGTAAGGAATAATACGTGCAGAGTAAAGCAACTTACCAGAAGAATGTGTTTTCCCACGATCATGCTCAAAAATAACCCCTGGTGAACGATGCAACTGAGATACAACTACACGCTCTGTGCCATTGATAACAAATGTACCAACATCTGTCATTAATGGAACTTCTCCCATGAAAACATCTTGCTCACGAATATCTTTAATTGGCTTTTTTTCACCAGACGCATCTTTATCAAGCACAACTAATCGAATCTTTACACGAAGAGGCGCAGAATAAGTAAGCCCTCTTAATTTACACTCGCGTACATCAAACGCAGGCTCGCCCAAACTATAGCTTACATATTCTAATCGAGCATAACCTGAAAAACTTTGTATAGGAAACACAGATGCGAAAGCCGCATGCAGGCCAGTGTTGGTCTGTGGCGCTAATGGAGCATCTTGTTTTAAAAACTCATGATACGACTTTAATTGGATTTCCAGAAGATTCGGCAGTGCGACCTTCTCTGATTGTTGACCAAAGCTCTTACGGAATCGTTTTTTCTCCGCATGCGAATAGTGAGGGTTAGCAACTGCTTCAGCCATGGTAATTCCTCTATAAATAATTAAATATCTTGAAACACGCAAACCCAGCCATGAGCATCATGGCTGGGTTTCAAACAAAAATAAATGTTACTTATTTTACGTCTACAGTACCGCCAGCTTCTTCAAGCTGCTTTTTGATATCTGCTGCTTCTGCTTTAGACACAGCTTCTTTAATTGTTGATGGCGCAGCTTCAACAAGATCTTTAGCTTCTTTCAAGCCTAAGCCAGTGACAGCACGAATAACTTTAATCACGCCTACTTTGTTTTCACCAAAGCCTGTTAAAAGAACATCAAACTCTGTTTTTTCTTCAGCAGCAGGTGCAGCAGCAGCTGAAGGTGCAGCAGCAACAGCAACAGCAGCAGCAGAAACGTTGAATTTCTCTTCCATTGCTTCGATTAATTCAACCACTTCCATAACAGACATGTTAGAGATGGTTTCAAGAATATCATTTTTTGAGACAGCCATTTGTATTTCCTCAGTTAAATTGAATAAACGATTATTCGGATTAGCTTGCTTTTTGTTCTTTAATTGCTGCAAGCACACGGACTAATTTGGCCTGTGGCTCCGCAAGTGTGCGAACAAATTTCTCAATTGGTGCTTTCATGACATACATCAATTTAGAAATTGCTTCATCACGTGTCGGAAGACTTGCAACAGCATCAAGATGCTCTGCGCCGTATGTCTTTCCACCCACTGCGAGTGCTTTTACTTCTAATTTGTCAAATGTCTTTGCAAATTCCTTTAACAAGCGCGCAGCATCACCTGGTGATTCTAGCGATAATGCAACGAATAAAGGACCAACTAATGCATCACTTAAACAAGCAAATTCTGTTTTTTCAAATGCACGTCGAGCAAGCGTGTTAGGAACAACGCGCAAGTAAACGCCTGAATGACGAGCTTTCGCACGTAATTGCGTCATTTGATTAACAGACAAACCACGATAATCAGCAACAACTGCTGAAATAGCCTTTGAAGCAACTTCTGTTACTTCTTTAACCACGGCTTTTTTTGCAGCTAAAGTTAATGTCACGTTACTGACCTCCTAAGTTGAGCAAATCCTAAGATTTGACCGTTATGGCGGTCGTCTCAGAGCAAACTCAGAGCCGGTTCACCGTCTGCGCAGGGTATTAAGCTTAAGCACCTGCGGTCTTCGACGGCATGAAACCGAAGTCTATGCCGTGAAACCTTTGAAAATGGGAGGCTATTCTACACAACAATAGACGATGGATCAATAGCAAGTCCCGGACCCATTGTCGTCGACAATGAGATTTTTTTGATATAAATACCTTTGGCTGATGCAGGCTTTGCTTTTTTCAAATCAGCAATAAGCGCAACAACGTTTTCGATAATATCATTTGCATCAAAGTCAACTTTACCAACTGTGCAATGAATAATACCGTTTTTGTCTGTTCGATAGCGAACTTGTCCTGATTTTGCATCAGTAACAGCCGCTGCGACATTTAACGTAACCGTACCAACTTTTGGGTTAGGCATTAATCCACGAGGACCCAACACCTGGCCTAATTGACCGACCAATCGCATTGCATCAGGTGTTGCAATGACAACGTCAAAGTCCATGAACCCATCTTTAATTTGTTGCGCTAAATCGTCAAAACCAACGATATCAGCACCAGCATCTTTTGCTTTTTGTGCATTGTCGCCCTGAGCGAACACAGCCACGCGAACAACTTTACCTGTTCCTTTCGGAAGGTTTGTTGAAGAACGCACCACTTGATCTGATTTACGAGGGTCAACACCTAAATTCACAGCAATATCAACACCTTCACGAAACTTGCTGCTTGCAAACTCTTTTAATAACGCAATCGCGTCTGCTATTTTAAATGTTTGTGCAGGGGCAATCTTTGCATTAATTTTCTTTTGTTTTTTTGTAATGGTCGCCATGATATCCCCTTAGTCTTCTTTGCTTGTTGCTTCTAAACCTTCAACATCGATACCCATACTACGCGCAGTACCTGCGATAGTACGAACAGCGGCATCTAAATCAGCTGCAGTTAGATCAGGCTCTTTTTGTTTTGCAATATCTTCAAGCGCTGCACGCTGAAGCACAGCAACTTTCTTCGTGCTTGGTGTGCTGCTACCGCTTTTAATACCAGCAGCTTTCTTCAATAAGACTGAAGCGGGTGGTGTTTTAAGAATAAATGTAAAGCTGCGATCGCTATATACAGTAATTACAACAGGAATAGGAAGACCTGGTTCAAGCTGTTGTGTTGCCGCATTAAATGCTTTACAAAACTCCATAATGTTAACACCACGTTGTCCTAAAGCAGGACCAATTGGTGGACTTGGGTTCGCTTTTCCTGCAGCGACTTGTAGCTTAATGTAAGCTTCTACTTTTTTTGCCATTTCGACTCCTCATGGGTATAACGCCAAAAGGCATGCGTACTTATTACTAAGTCCGCACACCTTTCGGCTTCCCGGTTAATTAACAATCTTACTTAAAAAAATCATCTAATTTAAGTTTTCTCTACTTGACTAAACTCAAGTTCGACAGGTGTTGAGCGACCGAAAATCAGCACGGCTACCCGCAAACGACTTTTTTCATAATTGACGTCTTCAACAACACCATTAAAATCAACAAATGGACCTTCTTTAACACGAACGATCTCGCCTGGCTCAAATAATATTTTTGGCCGAGGCTTCGTCACGCCTTCTTCAACACGTTGCATAATAGCAAGTGCTTCTTTATCAGAGATAGGTGTCGGTGTATGACTTGTTCCGCCAATAAATCCTAAAACACGAGGAATGGCTCGAACCATGTGCCATGTTTCATCATCCATGACCATGTTTACTAACACATAACCTGGAAAAAATTTACGTGTGCTTTTACGTTTTTGACCTGCTCTCATTTCCACAACTTCTTCAGATGGAACGACAATTTCGCCGATCTTATCTTGAAGATCGTGACGAGCAGCACGGGCTTTAATTTCGCGCATAACAAAATTTTCATACCCTGAGTACGCATGCACGACAAACCATTGCTTTGTTTTTTGCTCTTCCACTGTCATATCAACCCAATTGTGTAATTTTACCAATGATCCACATCATCCCCACATCAACGCCCCACAAAAGGAATCCGGCGACAACGACCATTAACATCACAATAGATGTCGTTTGTATCGTTTCTTGGCGAGTGGGCCAAACAACTTTTTGCAATTCAATTTTAGCATCATTTGCAAATGCAAAAACTTCCTGCCCCTTTGTTGTAAAATACCCAAGAGCAAGAACAGAAACTAACCAACCTAACCAAACGAGCGCTTTAACTGCGCCAGCTAGGTGAAAAGCGTATGTGCCGTAAAATGAAGCAATCGTCGCAAGTAATATGCAAGCGAATAATAAATAATCTTGCTTTGTTTTATTGGAATCCATCGCACCCTTCACGTTTACTTAAATCGTTGGCAGGCCAGGAGGGAATCGAACCCCCAACCTGCGGTTTTGGAGACCGCCGCTCTGCCAATTGAGCTACTGGCCTAACTACTCTACAAACCATGAGTGATACACAAAGTATCACTCATGCAAAACACATCTTACTCGATAATCTTCGCAACGACACCAGCACCAACGGTACGGCCACCTTCACGAATCGCAAATCGTAAACCTTCGTCCATCGCGATTGGCGAGTGTAAGTTTACAGTCAGCTTC
>JAGVJT010000241.1 GCA_020050955.1 Legionellales bacterium
AGTTACTGGAACCATGGTAGAACTTTGTGTATTTATGTCACAAAATACGACAGCATTAAACACAACAGTTAACTTATCAACGCAGACCGTCACCAACATATCATTGGATTACTCTTGCAATACTTGTTCTTTCATCTAGTTGTTCATCCCATTTTCACACAACTCACAACCGTCCCGGAACACAAGGACCAGCGACAAATTCACCATTAATCATTAAATCCATGTTCACGTGTGCACGCTGATAACGCAAAAGCTCGTTATAACGTTCTTTTGTCACATAAACAGGAACATCACGACAAAAAACCAGGGAGGATTGATAAGTATTCGGTATCGCCTGTGCGGGCAACTCACACTCCCAGCGAAAACGAGAAAGATCACAATCGGCAAACGCAATCCCTGTCCAAACCATGAAGCTTAACACACGTAGAATGCTTGATATCATGTCACAATCCCTTTCTCTAAGTGCTCTTTCCATACATTATCAGTACATTTCCGTGCATTGACAAGCATCATCATGATGACCTATACCTGAAAGACAATCAACATTAAAAAATCAGGACAACATCATGAGACGATTTACACTACGCATCGAAACAATAGCATCTTACTTCGTAGCATGTTGTTTACTATCATGCTTCAGTCATGCTAACGCATTGGATAACACACGAGGATTACGTTATTGCGAGGTAATTGTTGCGACAAAAGGGCTTGAAGTTTCTGTTTATAACACCATTAATCTTAACAATTGCCCTGCTGATTTATGGAATAAATTATCAACCGACGACATTAAAAAAGAAACTGACGCATTTTTTGTGCACCTTAATGGTCCTCGCTATTTTGTATTTGATGCCATTGAAAATGCATCGCTTATTAACAAAACAGAAAAAATGTTTGGTGGGATTAATATGCGAGAAGCAGGCGTTCTTCACATTACACCACAAGATTTAATGAATAAATCTAAACCATATTCAGAGCATCAAGTTGACAGAAAGACAACATGGGTTTATTTATCAGGCAAACCTGTCTATGAATTGGTTAGTCCTGAAGGTGAGGTGTTTGTGATGCAATCTTATTCGATTCAACAAACACCACAGACCGAAGCCAGTTTAGCTACATTAGGAAAACGTCTAACGCTTCCTAAAGGCTGGCATTTCTACACAGGCACACCATCAAAAACAGAGAAAGTCACTGCAATTGATGGCCATGCTTTCGTCATCACTGATGATTTCCTTAATACTTATCAAAAAGCAACCCATGATTTACTTACGCATCCATAAATCATTTTTCTTTCTTAATGTCGCGCTCTTTGACTACTCGTCGACGTTGCTTTCGCACACGATGCAGTGCAATGAGTGTTTGAAAAGGGCCTGAGAGCGCGTACACTGAAAAAGAAGCAAATAACATGGCTGATGGATTAGCTGCGATAGCGACTACGGCAATCACCACAAGCAAGACATGCAGGAAACGGTTTTTTCCCTTACCATCCAAATCTTTAAAACTATAATAACGTACATTACTCACCATAAGCACAGAAACGGTAAGCGAAAACACAACAGTAAGGACACTCACCCATCGGTCAGCACCAACATCGGCATGAAGCTGACACACCCATGAAAAAGAAGCCAACACAGCGGCGGCGGCAGGACACGCTAATCCTTGAAAGTAACGTTTATCCGCTGTTTCCAATTGCGTATTAAACCTTGCTAACCGCAAAGCAACTGCTGCGGTATAAATAAACGCGACCAACAAACCAAATTTACCCAGTCCTTCAAACACCCAACTATAGAGTAAAACAGATGGCGCAACACCAAACGTCACCATGTCAGATAAGCTGTCATATTCTGCACCAAATGCCGTTTGAGTATTCGTCATCCGAGCAATACGTCCATCCAAGCTATCTGCAATCATACCAATAAAAATGGAAAGTGCTGCAACATCGTATTGAGCTTTGAGTGACGCCATGATGGAGTAAAATGCCGAGAACAAGCTGCACGTTGTTAATAAGTTCGGTAATAAATAAATACCAGGATGACCTTCTCGTCGTTTTGTTGTTAAACTTTTTTTAACCATTTATAACTCCACAAAAAAATCATGCCTCTGATGATTGCGATGAAGTATACCACAAGACATCATATCATCAGTTTCATTTTCGAAACATCCACATAATGCTATACTATGTTTAATAAATAGAAGAACAGCATGATTGAATAAAATTCATGTTATGATTCGCAGTATAACTACGGCATCAATGCCGATATTATTTTTTATTCATTATGACGAAAGACGACGATAAAAAAATCATGATACAAGGCGTCACTCCTCAAGGTGCCGTTTTTCGACCAAGTGATTGGGCTGAACGCATGAGTGGTACGATGGCAAGCTTTAAAAATAGCCGTATCCATTACTCCCCACTTCTGCAACCAAGTGTCAATCACGATGGGTATAAGTGTGTGTTACTTGATCCGAAACTCAAAGAATCAAGCCCTCAAGTTTATCAAGCCATTTTAGATTTTGCTGTCGCGAATAATTTAAAAATATGTGGCGAAGACGAATCTTAAGTAACACTAAATATTACTTTTTACTGTAGACATCATAGAAAAGAAACTACTAAATGCGTAGTTCACAGCACTTATGGTCCCTTCAAAGTTAATTGCTAGAATACCCGCAATCAAAAACGTGAATCCTTTTAACCCTTCTTGCTGACCTGGTTCACTTGCATGAACACAAAGTGCAATACCACGGACAAACCAAACAACGCCTGCAGTTTGAATCAGTAAAAGCAGCGCGTTATAAAATGAATTAGGATTAATAGGCGCATAACTTAAAATATTATTCGCACCAAAAAACGTGTTTGAAAAAACACTAATGGATGAAGGCAAATACAATAACAACGCACCGCCACCAATCAATGCCAACGGAACGGCCGCTGTTGCTTGTTGATGCTGGCGTTCTCCAAATGATTTCAATTTGATAACACCTGAAATGATCATTAATATCCCAAATAAGTACCCCATTCCAGATAAAAACCGCTGTACCGGAAGAAGAGAGTTACTTAAATTGATAAGCATTGCTGTTAAATCAACCATAATACCTTCATTATAGACCTTCTCTTGCTTATCGCTCTCACGTAAGAGGGAATAATAAAACTTAAGAATAACTCTGTTTAATCAACAATTGTACAACATATTTTAATCAAGTCGGTATGTTATTAACGTATTGTTTGTTTCAAAAAAACTTGCAATATACAATTTTTCACCTATATTAGGGATCTTTATTATTCTTAAAATCATTCCTACTATGCAGGCTAACACCTTTATCTTGACCTTGGAAGAGGCCTATATGATCTCACCCAATGTCAAGCATTTCATTTTTAAAACAGAGTCTAATCAACCTCTTTCTTACACACCAGGACAATTTATAACCATTCATTTTGAACATCAAGACGCGAAGCTTCATCGAAGTTACAGCATCGCGAATGCACCTCACAGCTCAGGCTACATTGAGCTTGCAGCCGGTTTTGTCCAAGATGGTCCTGGTACAACTTTATTATTTAATTTAAAAAAAGGTGATGCAATTCATGCAACAGGCCCCTTTGGTCGATTAATCCTTAAGACGCCGACACCTAAACGCTATATTTTTGCAGCAACAAGCACTGGTATCACACCTTATCGAGCTATGTTACCCGCGTTAGAACAACAGCTTGAACAAGACGACTCACTAAGCGTAATTATTTTACAAGGTGTTCAAACTAAACAAGACTTGCTTTATCATGACGAGTTCTTAGTTTTTTCTGCCAATCATCCACGCGTCTCTTATCATGCGTATCTTAGTCGAGACAAACAACCTAACGCCTTGCAACATGAATATTCAGGTTACGTGCAACATGCTTTTCCAACACTGCAAATGAGCCCTACAGAAGACATAGTGTATTTATGTGGCAATCCGAGTATGATCGATGAAGCTTTTGCTTGGTTGAAAACGCACGATTTTCCACTTCAACATATTATTCGAGAAAAATATATTTCTCGATGACATACATTCAGTTTAATCACTCACAACTTAAAAGGAAACATTATGTATTATGATGAGTTATCCAGCACCATAGAACACCTCCTACAAGATGGAAAAGGCATTTTAGCTGCAGACGAAAGTAACAGTACGATTGCCAAACGATTTGCAAACATTCATGTCGAAAACAATGAAGAAAATCGTCGCGACTATCGATTATTACTTGCAACAACACCAAAACTAGAACAATACGTTAGCGGTGTTATTCTGTTTGAAGAAACTTTTTCTCACCAAGATGCACAAGGCACACCGATTGCAGAATTATTTGCTCAAAAAGGCATTATTCCTGGCATCAAAGTTGATAAAGGCTTAGTCGATTTAGCCAACACAGAAGGCGAAAAAGTAACGCAAGGCCTGGATGGACTATTTGAGCGTTTGATGCATTTTAAAGCCCTAGGCGCACGTTTTGCTAAATGGCGCAACGTGTATTCTATTTCTGAATACACACCAAGCTTAACAGCCATCAAAGCTGGCGCTGAAATGCTTGCCCGCTATGCGGCAACATGCCAAGC
The DNA here is from genome assembly GCA_020050955.1 of Legionellales bacterium. Taxonomy (GTDB): domain Bacteria; phylum Pseudomonadota; class Gammaproteobacteria; order Legionellales; family Legionellaceae; genus JAGVJT01. The sequence continues at coordinate 4,581 of JAGVJT010000241.1, forward strand.
TGCAGGCCTTGTTCCGATTGTAGAGCCTGAAGTGTTGATGGACGGGGATCATTCAATCGAGCAATGTGCCGAAGTCAGTGAAATGGTGCTTCATGAAGTCTTCAAAGCATTGTTTATCCACCAAGTTGATCTTGAACACATCATTTTAAAACCAAGCATGGTCACTTGTGGAAAAGACGTGTTACCTTTCAGCTCACCTGAAGAAATTGCAGACTACACATTGAGCGTTTTCCGTAACCACGTGCCTGCAGCCGTTCCATCCATTAACTTCTTATCTGGTGGACAATCACCCGATCAAGCAACGATTAATTTAAACGCAATCAACAGCCATTCCATTCAACCATGGACATTAAGCTTTTCTTATGGTCGAGCACTTCAAGATGAGTGCATAAAAGTATGGGCAGGAAAAGCAGCGAATGTCGAAAAAGCGCAAGCAGAATTATTGCGTCGCGCGCAACTCAATAGCCTCGCTTGTTTTGGTGAGTACGAAGCTATTGTAACTGCTTAATGGCTCAAACATGCATCGTGATGTTTCACGATGCATGTTTATCATGTCTAACATTGTGATGTATCAATTGCTACATGTAAAAATGCCTGTTTAACTGCATCTAACGGCAACTTTAAATCCTCTGTCGCCCATAAAACACCGCACGCCCCTTCTACAAACGTACTCGTTGGCGTCCAATAATCCATATTCGCTTTTAACATCACATGAAAAGCCAAACGCGGATTCCAATTCGATTGATTCGAGAGCTCATAAAAAAACTTATTATACACGCCGCTTGAATGGTGAACATCAAGCCCTTTATAGTACTGATCAGCACGCTCAATCGATTTACCATCTTGAGTCGGTTTATCCATGTAACGAAGCGCGTGATGTTTAACATTATTTTTGATAATACCAGCACCAATGCTCCAACTATTCTTACCTTTGGCATAATATTCTGCAGCTTGAGCAGCCATGTCTGAAAACGCTTCATTCATCCCACCTGATTGCCCAGAATAGACTAAATCAGAGTGTTGCTCTGTAAATCCATGGCTAATTTCATGTGCACCAACATCAAGGCTCACCAAAGGATACAACGCATCCCCTCCATCACCAAATGTCATTTGTTTGCCATCCCAAAATGCATTTTCATATTGCTTTCCATAATGAACACGCATTCTTAATGCCGGTTTATAGCGAGACTTTTCTAAAGCATGCACGCCGTACCATTTTTCATACATCTCTTGGACAATCGTTCCCACATAAAGCGCATCATTCGTAGGAGAATAAGCACCATTCATCTCATCATAACCATCTTGATTTTTACCCGTCCAATACACATCAGAAGAGGCAGAACAATCAAACGTTGATACAGCACCTACTCCTGCATAACTCGACAACATATCCAACACACTCACGTACTGATTTTCCATCACACATAATCCTGAAAAAGCGTCGCGTTTAATATCAAGATAAGGCAGTGCTTGTTGATCATAATGCAGTTTTCCATGATACGCATTTCCACCAAAGCCTTGTCCTTTGACCATGGAGTACGCGGTTTTAATATCATTCCATGTGTTAAAAGGTTTCAATGTTTTTGCATCCAAAATAAGAACAGGTCTCTTTGGAATATCATGTTCCGACTCCATAAGAAAACTAATGCGATACGCCCAATAAGGTCGTTGACTATCATCAATATAAACAAGCGGCGTGATGCTTTCTTCGCTAATGATCCCCTCCGTGTACGATGCCATAACTTGATGTAAAATCTCTTCAGCACGGAGAACAAAATCAGCACTTGGCTCACCTAAATCAAGCTCAATATCACGAAACACTAACCCATTTAATCGAGTTTGATGTTGTCTTTTAAGTTCACGAGATTGATGAATCATCACCTGCCCTCCCCAAACAGGGAAACCCTCATAATATTGCTGAAGACGACGATGCATCACGTGTTGTTCATCGGTATGTTGTTCTAAAAGTCGTAACGAATTAGGCGGTTGTTTAGTGGATAATTTGTGCCGTTTTGTGGATTCATCTTCAAAAAGAATAACGCGCTTTAACTCATCAAGAGAAACATGCGACAACGACCAGGGGGTTGCTGCATTTAACACAGAAGCTGTGGTCATCAACCCTATTACGAGCATGTTTCGAGACACATGAGAACCATTCATAAATCACTCCTTGAAAATCTAAGAAAAACTTAGACTGATTGTTGGACAAAGGTAGACGGCCTTTTCCATTTTAGACCGCTTTAGCCTACCTTACCTAGCAAAAATATTTAGCCACATTTTATGTAATGACGCAATCATATCCTGCTATTTTACAAAAAATAACGCGCAACACTCAGAAAGATGACCTCGTTAAATAAGATACTCATGAGGTTTACTATCACATTTATTCGTTTGAGAGGAAATAGCCGATAACATGTCGCTATCTTGCTGGTATCATCGCTCATCTAGACATGCTTCTAAAATTCAGGCAAAATTCAACCTATGTCGCTTACAACCAACACTTGATGAAAAAAATTCTTGTTTTGCATGGGCCAAATCTAAATTTGCTCAGCTTACGTGAAACCCATCATTATGGGTCACAAACGCTTCATGATTTAGACGCTGAGCTTATACAACAAGCCCATCACGCGGGATTTCTGTTAACAACCATGCAAAGCCAATCAGAAGCCGTGCTTATTGATGCGATTCATGAGGCTTATACTCAGCATATTGATTATATCATTATCAATCCGGCTGCTTATACACATACAAGTATCGCCATGCGTGATGCGCTTCTAGCCGTTAAAATTCCTTTTATCGAAGTGCACATCAGCAACGTTTTTGCTCGCGAGTCTTATCGTCAACACTCTTATTTTTCTGACATCGCGCAAGGTGTCATTCAAGGCTTTGGTTCTTATGGTTACGTGCTTGCATTGCAAGCCGTTATTCACACTTTAACTTAACGAGATAAATCACTCATGGATATTCGAAAAATCAAAAAGTTGATTGAACTTTTAGACGAAACAGGCATTGCAGAAATTGAAATCAAAGAAGGTGAGGAGTCCTTACGATTAAGTCGTTACGCATCACACCATCATGAACCAGCGGTAATGAAACACATTTCCATGCCAATGCCACATGTCGCAGCTCCTCAAGCGCAGCCCACAGCACCAGCACCTGTTACGGCAACACCCACAGAAGCAGCACCCGTCATCACAGGACATTCTGTTCGCTCTCCCATGGTGGGCACCGTTTATTTAGCATCATCGCCAGAAGCAGCCCCTTTCGTAACCATTGGCCAATCGGTTAAGGCCGGTGAAACACTGTGCATTATCGAAGCGATGAAAATGTTTAACGAAGTCGAAGCTGACCGTGCTGGCGTGATTAAAGCAATCTTAATTAACAACGGCGACCCTGTAGAGTATGACGAACCATTGTTCATCATCGAGTAAAGAGAACTCATCCTATGTTAAGTAAAATTCTAATTGC
>JAGVJT010000013.1 GCA_020050955.1 Legionellales bacterium
AAATTCAGAATGGGCTGATTTATACCCTTCATTATGTTGACAGTGGTGCCACATTCAGGAGACCCCTCGCTGCGCTCGGGACGACGTGGGGAGTTACAATTTAAGAATGATTGCTTTTGTCAATCATCATGTGATAATGATTGACGCATTCACCTTCTTACTCAAAGAGATTACGTATGAAATGGACTTCATCTAAACATAGTGTTTTCTTAGCTTTACTAACAACTAGTGCGTTTGCCAGTCAGTCTTCACAAACATTTTACGAACTTGATAAGGCTGCTTCGTTTCAAAGCGATAAAAAAGGCATTTACTACATCGAATTAGGCGATTTTGCAAATAAAAAAAACGCCTATCAACTTGAAAAAAATGTTCAATCTCATGTTCATCGTCCTGTCGCAATCAACAATAACAACGGGCATTACATGGTCATTGTGGGTCCTATGCATTCTGCTGAAGATGTTCGAAAAACAGCCAACACACTGATTTCCATGAAAAAATCATCAAAAACAGTCGCGCTAAAACAGTCAGTATTACCGAACAACCACGTGCCAACATCACAAAAAACATCGCTTATACCAACCACAAACATACTTGACTTAAAAGCCATGAAGCCTGGTCACTGGTTTATCGCAGGCGGTATTGGCGCACAAGAGCCTAACATGACAAGCATCATGACAGTAAAAAATGGCTCAACTTATGCCGTTCCTTACAACAGCGACCAATTTTCGACACGCTCAAGCACCGAAGCGCTTTTATCTGCAGAAGCGGGTTATTATTGGCAACGTGATGCCAAATATCTTCCATCTTATGCACTAAGCGCGTATTACAATCACCTCTTTACCAGCAACATTGGACGACAAATAACACAGTATTCCATCACAAACTTCCAGAATTATAACTATAATTGGGATGTTTCATCTGACGTTGTACTCGCCTTAGCGAAACTCAATTTAGTCCAGTATCGCCAATTTTCTCCATTCTTCAATGTAGGCATAGGAGCCGCGTTTAACCACGCATCAAATTATAACGAAACAGCCTTACCTGGCATTGTTCCACGTATTAGTCCTGCATTTTCGAACAATACGAGCAGCTCTTTTGCGTATAATCTCGGTGCTGGAATCGACTGGCAAATTTGCCCGCAACTTATCGTATCGCTTGCTTACGAGTTTGAAGATTTAGGCTCCGTTAGTTCTCGTTATGGCGCGACCACATGGTCTCAAGATACCTTACGCTCAGCGACCTATCAAACAAACATGGCATTGCTCAAGATCAATTACCTTATTGCATAACAACACTTTTACTGTATAGGACATCATATGAACGTAAAAACGAAAAGTACACTCATCTTGAGCATGATATTTTTATCGTATCAAACTTTTGCTGCACAAAATCCCGTCACATGGAGCTCTGTTCCTCAAGATGGACTACCAGGCAACTCTCGTGTGGGAGATCATCTTTCTGTTGTGTATACCATTGTGAATCAACTCCCTTTTCCGGCCCCTATTAGCATTGAAAGCACAGGCATGACAGGCCCTTTGAGCATCGACGATCAATGCAGCCGTCGCACCATCGCACCAAGAGCAAACTGCCTTGTTCGTGTCAACTTCGACCCCACAGAGCAAGGAGATGTCCGTGCATCATTGGCGTTAAAATATCACGATAACGTCGTTCCCCTTTCAACATTGCAAACAACTGTCGCTGGTGGCTCTTCAGGTACGACAATGGTAGAAGGTGGTGTGGTTCAACCTCTTACTTCGCCTAGTTGTGTTAACCAAGGCCCTTATTCATTCACATTAGGCTTTACCAATACAGGCACTCTACCTGTCACAGGTAACGGTACCGTATCATCAAGCATTCCTGTGAACGTCACTCATAATGGATGCACCTCACAAACATTAACGAACAATGGCGATAGCTGCCAAATCAGCGGAAACATTTCACCAACCGTCACAGGTTCGATTACTGTTCAAGGCACTTTTGTTTATAATTCAGGAAACAGCACGGCTCTCGCACACACAAGTACAACAGTTCAAAGCGGTGGAAGTTGCAGCACAGGATTAACCGGCAGTGTCACACTTCCGTTTCCCGCACAGACCTTCCCCTATGCAGACAACAACATTCAATTTAGCTTTCAAAATACCGGCGACTCAAGCCTTAACTTAGGTGCAGTTTCATTGGTGTCATCTTCAACTGGTATTATCAAAACGCCAGGGGTTGATAACTGCTCAAATCATACACTAGCCCCCTCTGCATCTTGTACCATAAGTGCCTCAATCACACCGCAGAGCATAACCGGTTCTTTAAGCATTACCGCTCAAGCATCTACACCTGGCGGTATCGTATCCATACCAACCACCACAACGGTTGTTGCGAATGATTACACAACACACAATGTCACTTTTGTGAACCAATGCCCTTTTAATGTGTGGTACGGTGTGACTAATGACTCCGGAGGTCAAAAAACAGATCCAACCCCATCACCTGCAACACCAAACAGTTATTTACTACCGGCACAAGTAGTCAATACACCACCATCGACAAAAACATTATCATTCAGCACCTACCTTGGGACATTCTTTCCAAGAACAAATTGTCGAGTTACAAGTGATCAAAAGCTATTGTGTGACACAGGAAACTGCGACACGCAAGATTCTCCTAATGGTGGAAAATGTAAAGTTGATCACGAGCCATTAGCACCTTATACAAAACTTGAAGTTAATTTATTCAACACACCTCAAAGTGATAATTCATATGATGGTGTTTATGAAGTATCCGTCATTGATGGTTACAGCATTCCAACGGAAATTAAAGGCCTTGGACCGTTGCAAACGGGTACACCAAATCCAAACACACCATTTGTTTGTACTGCTTCTGGTGCTCCCATTCAAACAACAGACTCTCAACTAGGCAGCAGCCCTTGGATATTTACACCACCCAATGTCACAGGCGCAGGCATTTCTGCCATTGACTTTAACTTTGTTAAAAATGGTGGTTATGGTACAAATTGCAATACCACTGGTTGCAACAATGGTGACACATGTGGTTTAGCGTTTGTTGACCCATCAATACAGAATTATAACATCACACGTGCTTGCGGTAAGTTTTTAGGGTACTGGACAGTTAGCCAAATGTGCAGTAAAGCACCTGGTAATTACGTGAATTTCTCGACAGCAAACCCTGACCCATTAACACTTTTTTACTGTCAAACAACACTTGATTCCA
>JAGVJT010000042.1 GCA_020050955.1 Legionellales bacterium
CATGTGCCTTTATTTATGTTGGGTTTATGGAGTGGCCTAATGATGTTGTTGGTTGGTTTTGATCAATTATATCAACGTTATCGTGTTCGCCAATTGAAGCGTTACGCAGTGTCGGATATTCGTCACTTGCAGCAACTTGCGTTTTACGATCCGATGACACAATTGCCCAATCGAGAAGCATTGCTTGTTGAATTAAATATCATCTTAAATCGAGCACAACGTCATCATCTTCCTTTTTCGTTGTGTTTTATGGATTGTGATAATTTCAAAAAAATCAATGATGAAGCAGGGCATCATGTTGGTGATGGTGTATTGAAGCATATTGCGGATGTTGTATTACAAAACATTCGAAAGAACGATTTTTTTTCACGATTATCTGGTGATGAGTTTTGCCTTATTTTGGAAGGAACGACCTCTGATGAAGCCATTCATGTTGTGTTAACGAAATTACAGCACGCGATTAGCCAACTGACTGAAATTGATGGTTATCAAGTATCGGTTTCTATGAGTATCGGAGTGGCTGTGTACTCTGATGCTGAGATATCTGTGGATGCGTTACTCATGCAAGCTGATAAAGCGATGTATCACGCAAAACGTAACCAAAAAGGAACCTATTATATCACTCGAAATCTTGTCGATGGTAATGCTTCATCGCCTGAGTTAGCGTAAAGATGAGTCGCGGTAAGTCGCATGAGAACAAACCGCGGCATAAGATTTATTGTTCAATTTGCTGAAGAAACACATGGATATCTGCAAGAGGGATCAATTTGGCCTCATCATGAGCACGTGCTTTGTATTCCACCACACCGTCTTGAAGCAATCGTTCACTAACGACAATACGGTGAGGAATGCCGATGAGATCATGATCAGCAAATAAGACACCTGGTCGTTCATTACGATCATCTAACAACACATCAATTTTTTGTTTTAACATGTGTTGATAAAGCTCTTCTGTGGTTGCTTTAACACGATCTGAGCGTTGAAGATTAATGGGAATCAGGCTTATTTTGAAGGGCGCAAGTGCTTCTGGCCATAAGATGCCCTTTTCGTCGTGATGTTGCTCAATGGCAGCAGCGACGATGCGTGATACGCCAAGCCCATAGCATCCCATTAAGAGCGTTTGTGGTTGCCCTGTTTCATTAAGAACAGTAGCATTCATGGCGGCGGCATATTTTGAACCAAGTTGAAAGACGTGTCCTACTTCGATGCCACGGCATGATTGAAGTGTGCCAATGCCATCGGGACTTCGATCACCTGCAATGACTTGTCGTAAATCATAAAACTCATTACAGGATGTTAAATCTCTCTCCCAGGTGACATGTTGTAAATGATAATCTTGTTTATTGGCGCCGCAAACAAACGTGTTCATAGCACGAGCATGATGATCCACAATCACAGGAATGGTTAAATTGACAGGGCCAAGTGCGCCGACGGGTGCACCGAGTTCACGAAGAATCGTCGCTTCGTCTGCGAAACGTAACGGTGATTTAATCCACGGATGTTTGGCAGCTTTAATTTCGTTAAGTGTGTCCTGACCACGTAACACAAGTGCTACGAGAGGGTGTTCTTCGCCTTCAACGATGAGTGTTTTAATCATGTCTTCTTCAGAAATTTGAAGATAATTTGCAACATCACGGATGGTTTTTTGTTGTGGGGTTGCGATTTCACTGATGGAAGGTGTTTGAGGTAGTGCGTGTGCAGGTTCTGGGATGAGGCACGTGGCTTGCTCAACGTTTGCAGCGTAGGGACTTTTATCACTGTAAAAAATAACATCTTCACCAGCATCGGCTAACACTTGAAATTCATGTGATACGGCACCACCAATCGCACCGGTGTCGGCTTCTACTGCACGATATTTAAGTCCAAGCCGTTCGAGTGTGCGTGAATAAGCCGTATACATTGTTTCATAGGTTTTCTGTAAACAAGTTTCATTTAAATGAAACGAATAAGCATCCTTCATGATAAATTCACGTGCACGCATCACACCAAAGCGTGGTCTGATTTCGTCTCGAAACTTGGTTTGAATTTGATAAACATTCATGGGTAATTGTTTATAGGACTTTAATTCTTGGCGCATGATGTCTGTGATAACTTCTTCATGTGTTGGTCCATAGCAGTAATGACGACCATTGCTGTCTTGCATGGTTAGCAGTTGACCGCCAAACGTTTCCCAGCGACCTGTTTCTTTCCAAAGTTCCGCAGGTTGTACTGCAGGCATAAACAACTCAAGTGCACCTGCCTTATTCATTTCTTCTCGAATAATTTGCTCGACCCGACGTAATACCAATAATCCCATGGGTAGCCATGAATATAAACCTGCACCTAATTTGCGTATCATGCCTGCGCGCAGCATAAGTTGATGCGATATAACTTCGGCATCATTGGGTGTTTCTTTCAGTGTTGAGATAAACCATTGCGATGCACGCATTTTTTTTCCTTTATTGTATAGCGATTAAATGAGTATTTCTGATTCAATCATTTCTCCACAAGATGCCATATCCAACGATAATGTTTCATGTTGTGAGGTTTGTTTGTCTATTAATTCTTGTTCTAAATGTTTGAATTGCCATAAATCTTGATCCATTAGCTGACTGGGTTTAACTGCTTGTAACGCATGCAAGATATTACTTGGAATTTTAGGATTTTCTTCGGCTA
>JAGVJT010000215.1 GCA_020050955.1 Legionellales bacterium
CTTCCGATCTAGCATCTTTAGGATCATGCCCCTTACCATGGCCTGTTTTAGGATCAACTCTTGTAAAAACAGTATCTGCGGCAAGCGAGCCACGAAATAAACCTTGTGTGCTTGTCTTACTTAAATTAAAGCCTGTTTTAGGCCCACGTTTTTGGTTATAAACAGGAGGAGAACCTGCGCGAAGAATAACACTAATTCCCATGGATTGACTTTGAAGCATCATATGTGCAGCTAATTCTTGCTGCATCCCACATGCCTTAAATGCTGCATTACCAAGTTTAACCCCTTCAATATCTGCAACCTGCGTTACATAATCCACACCTGGCATTATAGCCTCCTAACGTGTGCATTCACGATCTTAATTTATATCATCAGTATAGACGTTATTTATTGACCCAATAGCCAATCCTTCTGAACTTCCAGCTCTTTCGCAATTTTCTCGAGAAGTTCGTCATCAAGTAATGCTTGTCCATTTAAAAGAGACTCAGCTTTAAAGCGTGGAACATCGATCAATATCGCAAAAGCTTCAATGCGCTCGTGCTGGAGCGATGGTACACCGATATCATCTAAGCCTTGATTAAGGCGTTCAGCAAATAATTTGTTAGTCATGTGCTTCATCCATAGAAAAAAATAAATTCTATTTGTTAGGATATAGCACAGATTTTTGAGAATACAAGGTACGTAAGGACACTCAACAGGAATAAATGCCCGCCTACGCGAGCAAGACAGACTGTGTTGAAAAATAAGAAGTTATGCTTTACTGCGCATTTGTGTTAATTCAGCGAAAAACTCTGGCTTGTTCAAACCCATTGATGCAAAAATTTGAGGAACTCTGTCCCAACTATTTTCTTGCTGAATACTAGCAACAATAAGCTCAAACCCTTGCTTTTTATCTTCAGCAACACCCCAACCGTTGATATAACACAACCCTCGTAACCGTTTTGCCTCAACGTGTTGTAATGCTTCGGCTGCCGTCAAGTAAGCATGTGCTTCTTCATATAGTTGAGTCATGGTACGCAGATTACTTTGGCTTGCAAATAAGCCATTTGCTTCCCATTGCGCCCTTAATTTAGCTTCATCCAGCAATGTTTTGCCTAGTATATACTGGGCTTTAGAATCATCTAGCATTGCAGCTGCACGAAAGCACGCTAACTTCGCTTCTCGTGCAAAAGGAAATTTCTTTTTTCCTTCCACTGACGCATACATAGCAGCGAGAAAATGATAGCCTTCTAATTCTTTTTTGAGTATTTCGTCGCTCGGTTGATTATGCACACGACTACGCTGCATGGCCGACAATTTTTTAGTCAAACGATTGATTTTTAATTTTTTAAAAGAAAACATAACTTACTCCTTGCATCAACTTGGTGCAATTGCAATCGCCCATTGCATAATCTCTGCGACCACAAACACCAAAATTCCAATTCCAATCATTTTGATTACTAAAAATGTACTGTCACGCCTGTCTTGTCGAACTTGTTTAATGCGCTTTTCCGCATCATCAAACGGCAATCGAACAACATTTTTTTTCATGTTAGCATTCGCACGGGCAGATGCAACATAAGCAATTCCTGCGAAAATACAAGCAGTAAAGAAAAAACTATAAAAAATAAACCATGATGCTTCTCCTTCTTTGAACTCCAGGTTATCTTGAAGCCAATTACTCAAACTCAAAATAAAATCAGGGATGTGATACGTCCAGCCAAACCAGACTTGAGGCAAAATATACAAAGAAAGAGGGAAAAGAAACAAACTAACAGCAAGCGCCATTAAACCTATAATAAAGTAGCGATCATTTTGACCCATAGTATTCTCACTTTACTCTTGAAAACGGAGTAAAGCGTCTCCTCGTCCTGATTGAGATTATTAAGAAACATAGCAGATTCTAATAAAATTGCCAAGCAAAAGGCATGTGCTCATTGGACATACTCACCATTTTTTCGGTATAATTAGCACACTTTTTTTACAGAATTTAAATACAATGAATCATCGCGTCGGTTTTGTTAGTCTAGGATGTCCTAAAGCGTTAGTCGATTCTGAACGAATCATCACTCAACTTCGTGCACAAGGTTACGAATTAGTGTCTACTTACCAAGATGCAGGTGTAGTGGTCATTAATACTTGCGGATTTATTGACAGTGCCGTAAAAGAATCACTCGATACTATTCAAGAAGCCATGGCAGAAAATGGTCGTGTTATTGTCACAGGCTGCCTTGGTGCTAAAGCAGATATCATTCGAGAAGCGTGTCCTGATGTGCTGCATATCAGTGGTGCGCATGCTTATGAAGAAGTCATTCGCGCGGTTCATCAACATCTTCCACCACCACTTGACCCATTTACGCAGTTGGTTCCTCCTCAAGGCATCAAATTAACACCTCGTCATTATGCTTATTTAAAAATTGCAGAAGGCTGTAATCAAAAATGCACGTTTTGCATTATTCCAACGATGCGTGGCAAATTACAAAGCTATTCCATGACACAAATCTTAACTGAAGCCATGCATTTAAAAAAAGCCGGCGTTCAAGAGTTACTCGTTATTTCACAAGATACCAGTGCCTATGGCATTGATACACATTATCAATCAGTGGAATGGAACAATAAAACGCGTCGCACACGTTTTTATGATCTGTGTGAGGCGCTCGGTGAATTAGACATTTGGATTCGTCTACATTACATCTACCCTTACCCCCATGTTGACGAAGTCATCCCCTTGATGCGAGATGGTCTCATTCTTCCTTATCTCGACATTCCATTGCAACACGCAAGTCCTCGTGTACTTAAGGCAATGAAACGTCCCGCTAATGCCGAAAACACATTAGAACGCATCATGCACTGGCGCTCTATTTGTCCATCTATTACGTTACGCTCAACATTTATTGTCGGATTTCCAGGAGAAACAGATGAAGAATTTGAGTCACTCTTAACCTTTTTACAAGAAGCAGAACTCGACAGAGTCGGTTGTTTTCAATATTCTCCTGTAAAAGGAGCTAAAGCCAACGACTTACCAAACCCCGTACCTCAACATATCAAAGAAGAACGCTATCATCGTTTTATGCAAGTGCAAGCTGAGATTAGTCGAAAACGATTACACGCCAAAATCGGATCACAACAAACCGTTCTCATCGACGAAATCCGCGCAGATCAAATCATTGCCCGCAGCAAAGGAGATGCACCAGAAATTGATGGTTTGGTTTATTTACCACCTACGCCACAGCTACAAGTTGGCACACGCGTGAATGTCAACATCATCGACAGTGATGACTATGATTTGTATGCCACGCTGGTGTAAATCACATCTCGAATCGCTAGAACATGACGATAATGGTCTTCGTGCACTTTAATTGTGTCCGAAGACTGTAGAAAATACTTATGCAGCAATAAGTGATAATGTTTATAAGCCTCAGTTAACAATTGATAATGCTCATGCACTAACTGGTCGTGATGATGAAGGTATTTTAATTGCTCTAGTGTATGAGTCACTCGTGCACATGCAGCATTAGGCTGTGACAATATCAAAAACTGTGTCAAAAACTCCAAATCAATCAAACCTCCTGGCACAAATTTAATCGCATCATGGCGTGCATGTTTATGCATCTTAGTTCGCATGGCATGAATTTCTTCTTGTAATAAACCTTGATGTCGCTTTTGCTCAAGAACACAACATTTTAATTGCACAAAAGAACGTCTTAGCGTCTGGGTTCCACTTAAAACACGCGCACGTAATAATGCCTGATGCTCCCAAACCCAAGCTTGCTCTCGTTGATACGTGGTAAATGCCTTTAAGGAGCTGACTAAAAGCCCAGCAGAACCAGATGGTCGCAACCTTGTATCAACCGCATAAAGAATACCTGCACGCGAGCGCGTCGTCAGTTTATTTAATATTTTTTGTGCCAAACGGGTGATGTGATGCTCATCCTCATGTGATGTTTCATGTAAAAACACCAAATCCAAATCCGAGTCGTAACTCATCTCCCGACTACCTAATTTTCCATAAGCAACTAACCCAAAGGTTGATTTAATACGAATCATTTCAGGATAACGTTTCTGTAACTCGTCACACGTGGCTGTTAATACTGTAAAAATAATCACTTCCGCAAGATCTGATAAAAACGAAGCAATACGCGTGGCAGTGTATCGCTCATCTAACTCAGCACAAGCAGCAAGTAGCCAATATGTTAACTTAAATTCACGCAATGCATTATCTTGCATTTCTTGATCATCAATTGAGGATAATTTTTGTTGCAATCGTTCATGAAGTTGACGCTTCGATGGTAATCGCCAAGATTGGTGCTGCTCGGTCAGTGTATCCAATAAAAAAGGTTGCGTTACTAATAATGACGCAATATATGGACTGTGCTCGAACCAATATAACACACGTCGAAATGCATGGGTATTTTCTGTTAATAATGCAAGATAAGCACTACGTCCAACAATGTTTTCAAGTAAATGCAAAACATGCAATAAAACAGTATCGGTATCACGAATATTCACCATTTCAATCAACAACATGACCATAAAACGGTCTAATCGAAGATGCGCTGCTTGAGTGAGTCGTCGATATTTCGGTGCATGTCGAAAAGACTGTATCATTTGATAACAGCGCGACGCATGATGAACACCAAGGCTTGTTAACAAATTAATCGCCATGTTACTTTCAACATGCCCCTGCCAAACGTTCATAAGCTGATTCGTCAATAAACGTTGCTCATCATCATGATAACGATAACTTAATACCGCATAAAAGGCGTAATGGACAATGCGCTGATATTGACGTAAGCGTGCCGTAAGCATTTCCATCGACGAAAAATCCATCAAAAAAAGCACATGTGCTTGAGCACGTTCGTCCGTAGGTAAACAATGCGTTTGTTGATCGGCATAAATTTGCAATGTATTTTCTAATTTTCGAAAAAATAAATAGGCTTGCTGTAAAACAGACGCATGAGCAAGCAGTCTATCCTCACCAAGCATCACAAGCACATGCATCGCGTTTGTTTGTTGTAATCGTGGTAATTTCCCACCACGAATGAGTTGAAAGCATTGAATAATAAATTCAATTTCACGAATACCACCTCGGCCACGCTTCAAATCATCCAAGCTGGGGTTTAAAGAGACTTCTCGTTCAATCATAGCTTTCATGCCACGCAACGCCTCAATCACACTAAAATCAACATAACGTCGATACACAAACGGTGTTATCAACCGTTTAAACCATGAAGGAATCATGTCATGAATAACACGGGCTTTTACCATAGCATAGCGCTCCCAATCACGACCTTGTTCTTGGTAATAAGTCTCCATCGCAGCTAGTGAACAAACTAAAGGTCCACTATCACCATTAGGCCGTAATCGTAAATCCACGCGAAAAACAAAACCGTCCAACGTAATCGATTGAAAAAGCTGCACGAATTGTTGAATAACTTTGGTGTAATAATGTTGGCTACTCAAGGGTTCGACACCATCAGTTTGCCCTGACGCCGAAAAAGTAAAAATTAAATCGATGTCTGATGAAAAATTTAATTCTTGTCCACCAAGTTTACCTAATGCGATGACATAAAGCTGAACCGGTTGTCTATGTTCATCGAGAGCGACCCCATGTTTGCTTTGGAGCTGCCGTTCACAATAGACCAATCCATGCGTAATAAGCGCGTCAGCACAATCAGACCATGCGCGCATGGTTTCTTCGGTGCATGCAATCCCTGCTTTTTCACGTAATAACAACCGAATTAAGTGGAAATGACGAAATTGACGAAGTTGTGCTGCAAAATCACGCCAAGATAAATGCAGCGATATTTTAGAAACTTGATGCACATACTCCTTCGCTGTTAATGCGTGAAGGCAAGCATCTTCTTCTAATAGCCTGCTTAACTGCATCGCTTGACGCGCAACATAATCATTTTTTTGTAAAAGTTGCCGAGAAAGATCGTATAAACAGCTATTTGACTTTTCTTTTACCATCATTGAAAACTGATCCTCTATTTTGTGCTATACCATACTATATGACGTATTTTTTCTAACAGTAATAACAGGAATTCAACATGAAAAAGCATATCGGATTAGGATTCATGTCACTTTTTTCTGTTTGTCTTTATGCAGCAAATGCTAATTCTCCTTTACGAATGAATGATACAACCCAACCTTTGCGTGTTGCAGTCACCTCGTTCACTGCTCCCTTTGTCATGCAAGGAAATTATCAACAATTCTATGGGTTTGACATTTCCATGATGCAATTTGTTTGCCAAGATATGCAACGACAATGCATCTATGTGCCGATGAGCCTCAATGATATTTATCCTGCCATTCAAAATCATGTCGTTGATCTTGCAGTAAGCTCTATCGTCATCACACCGGAAAGATCTAAATTTGTTCAGTTTTCAATGCCCTACATGATAAGTCAAGGACAATTTATCGGCTCGAAGCAATTAGCCAAACACACTTTTGATCTTAATTTATTAAGCAATAAGAAAATTGGCGTTGTTCAAGGTAGCGCTTATGCTGCAAAAATTGGTTCGATGGGTATCGATAATCTTCGTGCGATCCAATTTAATTCAGGAGACGAATTAATCGCAGCTCTTAAGACAGGCACCATCGACGTTGGGCTATTAGACACTCATATTGTTCATTATTGGCAAAATAACTCTGGATCCACACTACAAGCACTAGGAGATCCTTTTACCATCGGCTTTGGATTGGGGGTTGTTGCAAATCGTGACAATAGCGTGCTTATTCAAAATGTGAATTTTGCCATATTACGTTATCAAGACAGCCCTAATTTTAAATTAAATTATAACCAATATTTAGATAGTTTTTGATATGTTAACGTTATCGTGATACCCTTCGGTACATCATTATGATGTACCGAAGGGTATCACATTACACAATATCAATGCTATTTCAGAAGATTTTTGACTACGTTCGTAATGACTTTTTCTAAGTAGTTACACGCTATCTAAATTGAAGCCCCTTCAAAATGACATTTCTAATTTGTAACTCCTTGCGATTCGCGCCACAACGTTAAAAATAAAACCATGGCAATGGGGCCAACAAATAATCCAAGTAATCCTAACGTCTCAACACCACCTAAAATGCCAAATAAAACAGCTAAAAAAGGAAGTTGTATCGCACCACCAATGAGCACTGGTTTGATGACATGATCAGCCAAAAACATCACCAATGTTCCCCATGAAAGTAAGATAATGGCACCAAAAACCTCACCATTACACCAAAGAATCAAAGCCACAATACCAAACACAATAGGTGCCACAAAAGGAACCATCGCAGCACAAGCCGTGATGAAGCCTAATAATGTTGGTCCAGGAAAACCAACAAAGCCATAGCAAAGACCGATTGCGATCCCGACACCAATCCCAACAAATATCGTACCATTTACCGTACCACGTAAAGCTGAAGGTAGTTTATCAGCATAACGATACCAACGTTTACCTAAACAGTTTTCACCAATTTTGTTGATCGCAAGCAATAATTTATCGCCATCGCGGTAAAAGAAAAATAAACTTAAAAGCGTAAAGCCTATTTGAACGCCACGATGTGCAAGGTTGAAACTAATTTGTTTAATGTAGTGACTTGCTGGTGTTAATGACAAATGTAAATTGGATAAGATATGTTTCAATGACCCGGGATGCCCAAAATGATCTTGCCAATATTTCACCATTTCTTTTCCAACCCACGGAATATCTTCAAGAAAAGCAGGTACTTCACCGCCATGCTGATTCACAAGTTGTAAATAATTCACAAAAACTTGCAATTCACGAACAAGGACACTAATAAACCAGCTAAACGGGGCAATTAAAATGAGAGAAAGTCCAAAAGTAAACAAAAATGCCGATGCCTGTTGATTACTTTTAAACAATAAACGCCATTTTTGATATAAAGGATATGTTGCAATGCTAATAACACCCGCCCACACAAGCGACGGAATAAACCGGTGAATAATAAACAACGTAAACAATACAACACTGACAGTCAGCATAATACTAACAAACTCTTTATGATTTTCATTCACGATTCATGACTCTCCTGTCATTCTCGCTCACTTCAACCACAAGTAAGCGATACATTGTAAACATAACCACGAAGGAATGGCTGCAGCAACATCATCAAGCATAATACCCAAACCACCATGGACATGTTTATCAACCCACGCAATAGGCATGGGTTTATAAATATCAAAAAAACGAAACAAACAAAACCCAAGTAACATCCAGCTCCAACCAAATGGCGCACCAAGCATCGTTACCAAGTAACCAACAATTTCATCCCAGACAATGCCACTGTAATCATGCACACCCAAATCAGAAGAAACCCGGTGACAAACATAAACGCCAAGCGCAAAAGCCACTATCGTAGATAAAACGTACATATGAAAAGGCAACGCTATCAACACACCATAAATCGGCAATGCAGCAAGCGTTCCCCATGTCCCAGGTGCAGTCGGCATCAATCCGCTGCCAAAACCAAATGCAATAAAATAATCAAGTCGACGCCACACAACTTTTGATAAAGCAAGATGCTTCATAGTCATGCGTCACGACCCCATGCGTCTATTTCAACACTTCTTACTGTTTTTGCAAGATTATTCAAAACACCGTTGACATAGCGATGTCCATCTTGAGAACCAAACTCGCGTGCTAACGCTACAGATTCATCTAACACAACACGGTAGGGAATTTCAGGCACAAACAATAACTCAAACGCGCTAAGACGAAGCACAGTATGCTCAATCGGATTTAATTCATTCGCGGGTCTATCAAGCAACGGAGAAAAAGCCGTTTCTAATTCAGGTAGTTGCCGAACAACACCGTAAAGTAATCGAGAAAAATAAGCCACATCGACTTTCTCGATTGTTTCCATCGCACAAAACTGCGCTTGAATATCAGATAACTCACCACCTGACATGAGCCATTGGTACAACGCTTGCAGCGCCATTTTTCGCGCACGTCGGCGTTTTTTTATGTCTTCTTTGTCCACAACAATACCTCAAGAACCTAATTCATCATTCATTTTTTCTATGGTTTGACGAAACTCACTTACATCTTTAAATCGTTTGTAAACTGAAGCAAAACGCACATAAGCCACATGATCTAACCGATAAAGTTGCTCCATCACCCAATCACCAACTTGACGTGAGTCAAGCTCACGTTCCCCTTGTTGTCGCATTTTTTGCGTAATGCTCACAATTGCACTTTCTAGAGCATCAACACTCACAGGGCGTTTTTCTAGAGCACGCAACATGCCTGCTCGTAAATTATCCACACAGAATAATTCTCGACGTCCATCTCGCTTAATAATAAGCGGCATCACCAGCTCGGCTGACTCAAATGTTGTAAAACGTTCATGACATAACAAGCATTCGCGACGTCTGCGCACTTGAGCACCATCGTTAACTAAACGAGAGTCAATAACCTTTGTTTCTTCTGCGCGACAAAATGGGCAATACACTGTTAACTACCACCTCGATAAACAGGGAATTCACGACACAATTGTAAAACTTGTTCGCGCACTTTCGCAATTAATACATCATCAGATACAGCATCTAAAATATCAGCTATCCAATGCGTCACTAATTGAATTTCCTGAACACCAAATCCTCGTGTCGTCACAGCAGGAGTTCCCAAGCGCAGTCCGCTTGTAACAAAAGGTGAGCGAGGATCATTCGGCACACTGTTTTTATTAACAGTAATATTCGCGCGTCCTAGCGCTAAGTCCGCTTCTTTCCCTGTAAGATTTTTATGAATCAAATCAACGAGCATCAAATGATTTTCTGTGCCCCCAGATACCAGCTGATAATCACGCTCTTGTAAAACATGAGCCATGGTTTTAGCATTGTCTAAAACATGTTGTTGATACGTTTTAAATGCAGGTGTTAACGCCTCTGCAAACGCTACCGCTTTAGCGGCAATCACGTGCATTAAAGGCCCACCTTGTGTACCAGGAAACACTGCTGAATTAATTTTCTTTTCAATCGCTTCATTTGCTTTTGCAAGAATCAAACCGCCTCGCGGTCCTCTTAGTGTTTTATGTGTGGTGCTTGTCACAACATCAGCATAAGGCACAGGTGAGGGGTATAATCCAACGGCAACAAGTCCTGCGACATGCGCCATATCCACCATCAAATAAGCCCCTACTTCATCAGCAATTGCTCGAAATCGTGCCCAATCAATACGTCTTGAATAAGCAGAAAATCCTGCGATAATTAATTTTGGTTTATGTTCTTTTGCCAATCGTTCAACCTCATCATAATCAATGAGGCCAGTAGCAACATTTAAACCATACTGGATAGTTTGGTACAGCTTTCCAGAAAAATTAACATTTGAGCCATGCGTTAAGTGCCCTCCGTGCGGGAGAGCCATACCAAGAACAAGATCACCTGGTTGAAGCAGCGCCATCATGACAGCAGCGTTGGCTTGTGAACCTGAATGGGGTTGAACATTAACAAAGTCTGCATCGAACAATTTTTTTGCTCGTTCAATAGCAAGATTTTCCGCAATATCAACATACTCACAACCACCATAGTAACGTTTACCAGGGTAGCCTTCTGCATATTTATTGGTTAATACAGAACCTTGTGCTTCTAAAAC
>JAGVJT010000103.1 GCA_020050955.1 Legionellales bacterium
AGGACTTAATTGTGCGTACAATAATCGGCGTGCGATGCTGTCTTGCTGTGAAAAAATATCATTTAATGTAGTGATTTCTACCAAGTGGCCGTTATCCATGACGGCAACACGATGGCAGATTTGTTTAATGACATCCATTTCATGCGTAATCAGAACAATGGTAATGCCGTAACGTTCATTAATTTTTTTTAATAGCGCAAGAATGGACGCTGTTGTCTCAGGATCAAGTGCTGATGTTGCTTCGTCGCACAACAGCACACGTGGCTCACCACTTAAGGCACGAGCAATGGCAACCCGTTGTTTTTGTCCGCCACTTAATTGAGTGGGGTACGCGTTTTGTTTGTCGGTTAATTCAATTAACGCTAGAAGTTCGTCGACTTTTTTGCGAATGTTGCTGTTATCTATGCCTTGAATCCGCATGGGGAGAGCAATGTTTTCGTAAACGGTTTTTGCTTCTAATAAATTAAACTGTTGAAAAATCATTGCAACGTGATGGCGTGCTTGTCGTAAATCATGACGAGATAGTTTTAATAAATCACGGCCATCGACACACACTTGACCTTGGTCTGGGCGTTCAAGCAAGTTGATACAACGCAATAGTGTCGATTTTCCTGCACCACTTTTTCCAATGATGCCAAATATTTCACCAGAAGGGATAGAAAGGTCAATTTGGTGTAAAACTTCATGCCCTTGGTAAGATTTAGTTAGTCCAGTTAATTGGATCATTAAATGTGCTTTTATGCTGACGAAATAAACCCCTTATTATACACGAATGTTATGGCGAATGCACAACTACTCAACCGCCAGTTCAGCACAATCTTGAAAGTAAGCAAGTGTTTCTGGATTCACTAATACATTTAATTGAGGGACGGGTTGGCCATGCACTGCTTGGCGCACCGCAAGCTCAACTGTTTTGCCATTGATTGTACGAGGAATGTCTGGAACTTGGATAATTTTGGCAGGTACATGTCTTGGCGACGCGTGCGTGCGGATGGTTTGGCGAATGGTGGTTCGTAATGCATCGGTGAGTATGTCATTGGGACGTAACGTCACAAATAAAACAATACGGGTATCACCAAGCCATGCTTGTCCTATCACGACGCTATCGATGATTTCAGGTATTTTTTCAAGTTGGCGATAAATTTCTGCCGTACCAATGCGCACGCCACCTGGATTAAGTGTTGCATCGGAGCGTCCGTGAATGATCAATCCTCCATGTGAGGTGATTTCAGCAAAATCGCCGTGTGTCCACACGCCAGGAAAACGCTCAAAATAAGCATCTCGATATTTTTCGCGGGTTGTGTCGTGCCAGAAACCTAAGGGCATGGATGGAAAGGCTTGAGTACAGACAAGCTCGCCCATGCCATGATGCATGGATTGTCCTTGTTCATTAAAAATGTCAACACGCATGCCAAGGCCGATGCATTGCAATTCGCCTCGGTAAACAGGCTCACAGGGATTGCCGAGTGCAAAACAAGAAACGATATCAGTACCTCCTGAAATGGAGCAAAGCTGAGTGGTGGGGGATATATGTTCGCGAATGAAATCATATTGATTGGGTAGAAGCGGTGAGCCTGTGGATAAAATACAACGTAATGTTTTTAGATCATGATTTTTTTGAGGGGAGACTTGGGCATGTTCTAAGGAGGCAAGAAATTTTGCGCTGGTTCCAAACACACTCACGCTCTCTTGTTCAATGCATGTAAATAAATAATCCATGCCAAGATGCGTCGGTGCGCCATCGTAAAGCACAAGTGTGCTTTGTAATGCAAGGGCTGACACCATCCAGTTCCACATCATCCAGCCGCAAGTGGTGTAAAAAAATAACGTATCATTGGCCGATAAATTGGTGTGTAAGCATAATTCTTTGAGATGTTGTAGTAACGTACCACCTGCACCATGAAGGATGCATTTAGGTTTACCTGTAGTCCCTGAGGAAAATAAAATATACAGAGGGTGTTCGAAAGGAAATGGTGTGAAGGTAAACGATGCGTTGGGTTTTAAAAAATTATCCCATAACACTGAGTGTGTTGATGGTGTGGGTGGTGTTTGCGATAGCACAGGGCATATCACGCATTGTTTTAACGACGGTAAGGTGTGAGTGAGGGCGTCAATTTTGGCATCGAAGGCGTAAGATTTTCCGTTGTAGACATAACCATCACAAACAAACAAGATGCTCGGTTCAATTTGGTTTAAGCGATCAACAATGGCATCAATGCCGAAATCAGGTGAACAAGATGACCAAATTGCACCGATGGATGCTGTTGCTAGCATGGCGATGATGGCATGTTTTCCATTAGGAAGTACACCTGCGACACGGTCTAGCGGTTGCACACCGGCTTGTTGTAGTGCTGTGGCACATGCAATAACGGCATGTTTAAGCGCACGATAACTTAAGACTTCGCGTTCGCCTTTTTCATTCAAACTAATTAAAGCAGGATGTTCGTCATCACGAGAAAGTAATTTCTCTGCAAAATTAAAATGTGCGTCTACAAACCAACGGACGTCCATCATATGGGGTGCATCTTGCATGATGGTTGTTGGTGGCGTGTTAAATGTTAATCCAACATAATCACACAGTGCTTGCCAAAAAAGCGCGGGATGTTCAATAGACCATGCATGCAGTGTTAGGTAGTTATCGCATGATTGCTGATATTTTGATGTAATAAAGCGCATAAATTGCATCATATGCGTTTTTTCTGATGACGATGGTGTCCATACAATCGCGTCCATGGTTAATTCATCCTTTGTTTCAATGCGCCATCATCTTTTCCGAAATGCTAAGGGATGTCAACGATTTATAAGAGGGAGCGATAGGAAAACAATATCTGTATGAAATATGTACTAAGAGATTGTTTTGTGTTAAAGTGATGGTATTGTTTTCAAGGCGACTAAAAGATAGAAAGGATTAATGTATGGCATCTGATGATCAAGATGTTTATTCCGAAACATTTAGTGAGTTAACCGATGAAGGCAACATGGCTGAACATCTACCTGTGATCGACACCACATGGTGGCAGACGACGTTTGATGAAAATTGGACGAATATGATGCTTGCTCAATCATACGCAAATTTCAAAAAACAAGCGATTGACGATGTTAATCAGCTTCAAATGTCGTTGGCTCAGCAAGCGGATATGCTTTTTCTTATGAAAGAGCATCACACAAAAGGAACGAATTATCAAAGATGTTTCTATGCATTATCGTGCATGAAGATTCGTTTAGGTGACGTTCAGAAGCATCTATTGAATAATGGCGTAATGGATGATGTGTTATTGGCTTCTTTGCAAACGGCAAAAGATCTTAAGACAACACTTGGATTAACCCGTACTCAAAAAGTAGTTGTTCATCAAGGACGATTTTTTAGCACGACAGGAAAAAGTGACATGTTGTTAATGGTTTTGACAAATATAGCGGATAAAATCGAACGAAAAATGCAATGGATAAATGAACGCTATCCTCGAAAAATGGATGATGATGTCTGCTCTACGGATGAAGCGCGACAAGCCGAGCAAGCTCGTCGCACGGTGTGTGGTGTTTAATCCTAATGGTAAAAGACCGCGTGTTCTATAGCGAGCAATACATGCCTCATCGTTGTTCAATGAAAC
>JAGVJT010000115.1 GCA_020050955.1 Legionellales bacterium
ACTCAAGGACATCAGGATTTTTCTTGTTTGGCATAAGTGATGATCCCGTTGAAAACGCATCATCAAGCACAAGAAAATTAAATTCTTGTGTCGCCCATAAAATTAAATCCTCTGAAAGACGAGATAAATGCATCATAATTAACGAAGCACTCGCGCAGCATTCAATGACAAAATCACGATCACTCACTGCATCAAGTGTGTTATGAATGACATCCGTAAACCCAAGTTCTTTGGCGACCCATGCCCTATCCAACGGCAGCGAACTACCCGCCAAAGCACCTGCGCCTAATGGACAATAATTCATCCTAGAAAGCATGTCACGAAAACGGCCATTGTCACGTTCAAACATCTGTTTATACGCATCAAAGAACCAACCAAGACAGATAGGTTGTGCTTGTTGTAAATGCGTATACCCGGGCATCCAATGAGATGCATGCTCTTGTGCCATAACATTTAACTGATGCGCAAGTGTTTGTAACAATTGCATAATGTGTGCACTTTTATGCCTCACGTATAATCGCAAATCCAACGCAACTTGATCGTTTCGGCTTCGTCCGGTGTGCAGTTTTTTGCCAACATCACCAAGCTTATCGACCAACCTTTGTTCGATAAACATATGAATGTCTTCACAAGACGTGTCTTGCGGCGCATGATTTTTTAATTCTTTTCCAATCTCATCTAAGGCATGACAAAGCATGACTGCTTCGTCTGGTGTAATTAATCCTTGCTTAGCCAGCATTTTGGCATGTACTTGGCTGCCTTGAATGTCAAAAGGATAAAGAACATGATCAAACGTTAATGATGCATTAAATTCAACAACGAAAGGGTCTTGTGGTTTTTTAAATCGACCGCCCCATACATTATGACTCATGATGACTACCTCCATGCACCATGCCATACACAATCGCTGGCAGTGAAAACAATCGAATAAACCCTTCTGCATCATACTGGTTATAAACATCATCTTCTTCAAACGTGGCTAAATCCGGTTGATGCAAACTATAAGGTGAGGTTAATCCTGACAACACCACATTCCCTTTAAACAAAGTAAGCGCAACGTGACCTGTCACATGCTGTTGGGTTTCGTCAATAAACGCATCTAATGCGTGTTTCACAGGTGAAAACCAACGCCCCTCATAAACAATATTGGCGTATGTTTGTTGCAACGATTGTTTAAGATGCAGTGTCGCTTTATCCAAGCATAATGTTTCAAGCGCATGATGTGCTTTATACAAAACACTCGCCGCGGGCGCTTCATACACGCCTCGAATTTTCATGCCCACCAACCTATTCTCAATAATATCGCTCATGCCAATACCATGCTCACCGGCGAGTGCATTCAATGATTTAAGTAATTCCACCGCAACCATTGGTGTACCATTCAACGCGACCGGAACGCCTTTTAAAAAATCAAGCGTGATTGACAATGGGGTGTCTGGTGTTTGGTCAAGCGACTTGGTCATTAATAACAAGTCATCAGGCTGGGGCAAGCCTGGATCTTCCAACACGCCCCCCTCATGCGAGATATACCAAAGATTCTGGTCGCGAGAATAAGGTGATTTTGGCGTCACAGGAACATCAATATGGTGTTTTTTGGCATATTCGATGGCTTCTTGTCTTGATTTAATTGACCATGTTCGCCAAGGCGCGATGATTTTTAATGAAGGTGCTAGTGCATGAATCGTGTACTCAAATCGAACTTGATCATTACCCTTGCCTGTCGCGCCATGTGCAATCGCATCAGCCTTTTCTTGGTAAGCAACTTCAACCAGTTTTTGAGCAATAAGTGGACGAGAAATTGTGCCTAGAATATATTGGTTTTCATACAAAGCATTCGCTTTTAATAAGGGCCATAAGTAATGTACTGCAAACTCATCTTGCACATCTAAAACAATTGCTTTATTTGCACCGCTAGAAAGTGCTTTCTGAGAAATAGCGCTTAAATTTTCTTGTTGACCAACATTACAAATCACCGCAATGATTGATGCTTGAGGATAATGCTCTTTCAACCAAGGAATCATGATTGATGTATCTAAACCACCAGAATACGCCAATATAATTTTTTTAACAGAAGCATTCATCGCATCATCCCCCTTGTGATAAGACTATTATGATATTAATCTCTAAAAACAGACTATTTATTCAATTTTATTCATTATTTTGAATTAAACTGAATATACAAAGAATGGATGTCTTTTGTCAACAAAAAGAATATAATTTCAATAATTGTAATTCATATTCATTTTTAGCTCATGACACTGAATCACGTAATTGATCATTTAATTAACAATATTATTCAAACATCAGACATTACCGAGCAGAACCATCTGCAAGAACGGTTAAAGCAAGAAGGACATGATGTCCCGCAAGCAACATTATCAAGACGGCTTAAAAAGTTGAATATTGCGAAAGTGAATGGTGTGTATCGAATGGTAAAATTGCATCAACCAAATTTACCGGTGATATTAAATTTACAAGTATCTGATCATGGACTGATTGTGCTCAAAACACACCCAGGACACGCGAGTAGCCTTGCTTATCATCTTGATCAGCATTATGTAAACTATCATCCAGATGAGCCCAAATATGCATGCATTCTCGGCACCATCGCAGGTGATGATACAGTGCTCATCATTACACAAGGCAAGAATGACGTTTCGCGTGTGTTGCATGTGCTAAAGCAAGATTTTCCTTATCTTACTATTAAGCCGTGTGACTAAGTCGAAAATAATATCACTTATGTCCTTGATGCCTGCTGATCACGAGAGTATCTCCTTCCTCGTGCGTTTCATCAACTTGCTCAAGCCATCGTTTCGAAATGATGGCTGCTGCTTGATCCAGGTACTCGCTTAATTTATCTTGATAAAATTGATGAGCTACATTACTAAAGCTGTAAAAATATTGTTGATCCAATGGTTTCGCTCTATCTTTCATACTTTGAATAAACGTAGTAGCTAAATCCGCTTTTCCGCGCAAATACTCTGGATGGTTAATATCAAGACGCTTAACATTTGTCAGATAAGCTTGTAGTTGCTCTTGAAGAAGCTGCTCTTTTAGTTCAATCAACGCAGAGGGTTGCAATTCTCGCTTTGCATAATGTTCATCAAACAATAATCTTGCAGCATTTAAGGCCGTATAGTACTTCATAATATCAATAGGTTCTTCATCATGCGGTTTATCCAGCCATGTTAATACGTCAATTTTTCGTTGTATCTGCTGCTGTAATGTAATTAAACCTGTCACCGCATCTTCTGTTGCACGTGGCGCATATCCGTATCCACGAGCGGTGTTTTTTAAATCTTCTAGCGTTTCATTTAAATACTGCGTCAAAGTATTCATGGCATGCAAATCATCTGTTGCTACTAAGTCTCGAATTTTTATTTTTAATGCTTCTAATTTCTCACGTTTTTTCGCCGATAATTCTAGATTTCGTCCGCCTTCACCAATCGAGGAGCTTGCAGAAAAAACACCATCTGAAAGCTGCCTCATCACTTTTGCCACACTTGATGACACAATGCCCACTGCAGAAGAAACCATGGATGGATTGCCAGATGAACTAGTCTCACCAAGATTTTCGTTAGGCTTAAAGTTAATCACTACAAGATCTTCTTCTTTCATTCGAGGCGATGTTACAGGTATGATCTGCGCAGCGGCCATTTCACGATTGATAGAAAATGCTTCTGCTTCATCAATCGCAAGTGTTCTCGCAAGTTTGGATGACTCAATAGAGGGTTGCGCGACGGCATGCTCTTGATAAGAGGAATCAATATAGCCAGCGGGCATAGACTCTATTGCTGCTGCCTCTGTTGCTGCTTTTTTTTTTGCCTTTGCCGCTTTTTTTGCTGCTGTTTTCGTTGTTACGCCAGCCTCTTTATTTTCTACAGTACTTAGTACAGGAGGCATGGCTAATTCAGCACCTCCTTTATTCAAAGGCGCCTCCTCCTGTTCTTCTTGCTTGACAGCGCCAGCAAGCTCAAGAGTAGTTACCATCGATTGAGCCTCAGATGACTCAATTACTGATGCAGCAACATCTGTTCTCGATTGCAAAACAACATCAGAAGGTTCTCCATCATGAGCACTACTACTTAGCTCTTCAACAATTTCAATAACCTTAGATTCAGGAGATTGCTTCACCGCTTTCGCCACCGATTGTGCAATGAAGGAAACCTCCGACAATGTTGAGGCGATACCTCGAATCGTGGATGACGTCATTTTTGATAATTGTTGACGACTTTTATTCACTAAGTCTTCGTCATGACTCGTTGATGATTGAATGATGCGATCAATGCCGAGTAACAGAAAATGCTTGGACACTTCGGTAAAAATGGTCATAAATTTCATCCTAGGAACATTTTTTTATCAATTTTTACCACAATTACCATCATTTGACGACTTATTTTTTATCACGGTGCAAGTCTTTGTTTTATCCACTCATTATGTTGATAAATGTACTGAATACGATCATGCAATCGACTGTCTCGTCCTTGCCAAAATTCGATGATTGAAGGAAAAACCGCATACCCGCCCCAATGAGGAGGACGAGGAAAGACTCGGTGCTGCTTCGTCAGTTGCAGAAGTTTCTCTTCGAGAACGTTGCGATCGGGTATAACCATGCTTTGAGGTGATGCAATCGCACTTAACTGACTTGTCAAAGGACGCGATGCAAAATAAGCATCAGACATCTCGTTACTAACACGATCTACGCGCCCTCTTACTCTGACTTGTCGTGCCATTTTTGGCCAATAGAAGGTCAAAGCCACATACGGCATGCATTGAATTTCTAATGATTTGGTACTGTTATAATTGGTATAAAAAACAAACGCACCATCTGATATATCTTTCAAAAGAACCACACGTGCATCAGGATATCCATGCTCATCGACTGTCGACAAAACCATAGCCGTTGGATCATCATGCTCATGTAATCGTGCATCTGAAAACCAATGCTCAAATTGTAAAAAAGGACACGCATGCGTGTCCTTTTCATCCAGTGTTAACTGGCCATATTCTCGCCGAATATCTGCCAGTTTTTGCGGCATGTGTGACAAATCCACACTTACCATCCCATCACACGTGCAACAGCATCACCAAGATCAGCAGGAGAATAAACGGTGTGTACGCCAGCTGCTTGTAGTGCTGCAAACTTATCAGCAGCTGTACCTTTCCCACCAGAAATAATTGCACCAGCATGCCCCATACGCTTACCAGCGGGCGCGGTTACTCCTGCAATATAAGACACAACAGGCTTACTTACATGCGCACGGATAAATTCAGCCGCTTCTTCTTCTGCTGTACCACCAATCTCACCCACAAGAATAATTGCTTCTGTTTGTGCATCTTTTTCAAACAACTCTAAAACATCAATAAATGACATCCCTGGAATTGGATCACCACCAATACCAACGCACGTGCTTTGACCAAAACCTTTATCAGTCATTTGCTTCACTGCTTCGTACGTCAATGTTCCTGAGCGCGACACAATACCCACTTTACCGGGTAAATGAATCGAGCCTGGCATGATCCCGATTTTACATTCACCTGGTGTAATCACGCCTGGACAGTTTGGTCCCACCAATCGACTGGTTGGGTTTTTTTCCAAATAGGCTTTCACCGCCAACATGTCTAAGACAGGCACGCCTTCTGTAATACAAACAATCAATTCAATGCCTGCATCAACCGCTTCCATGATGGAGTCTTTACAAAACGGAGCAGGAACATAAATCACTGTTGCATTCGCACCAGTCGCATCCACTGCGTCACGCACTGTATCAAACACAGGAAGGTCCAAGTGCGTTTGTCCACCTTTGCCTGGTGTCACACCGCCCACCATTTTTGTGCCATAACTCATTGCTTGCTCAGAATGAAGTGTGCCTTGTTTTCCAGTAAATCCTTGGCAAATAACCTTCGTATCTTTATTAATTAATATGCTCATTGCTAACCTCTAAACTCAATTTATGCAATCGCGGCCACAATTTTCTTGGCTGCATCAGTAAGACCGTGTGCTGGAATAACATTTAAGCCACTTTTACTTAAAATATCAGCACCAAGGCTCGCTTGGTTACCTTCTAGTCGAACAACCACAGGAACCTTGACTTGCACTTCTTTTACCGCGGCCAAAATACCTTCAGCAATCAAATCACAACGAACAATACCACCAAAAATATTCACAAGAATACCTTTGACATGCTCGTCAGAAAGAATAATTTTGAATGCTTCACAAACGCGCTCTTTCGTTGCACCACCACCAACATCTAAAAAGTTAGCAGGCTCTCCACCATGCAACTTAATCACGTCCATAGTCGCCATTGCAAGACCTGCGCCATTGACCATACAGCCAATGTTGCCATCAAGAGGAATGTAGTTAAGCTCCCAATCATGAGCCCGATTTTCACGTTCATCTTCTTGTGTAGTATCGCGCATTGCTTTGAGTAATGGTTGACGATACAGTGCGTTATCATCAAGAATCACTTTTCCATCTAAACAAACTAACTCGCCTGTTTTTGTGACGACAAGAGGATTAATTTCAAGCAAACTTAAATCACTTTCAACAAACATTTTACCTAAATTAACCATCAAGTGTGTGAATGATTTAATTTGGTCAACCGTAAGCCCCAGTTTAAAACCAACTTCACGGCATTGATAAGGTAAAACACCAAGCATTGGATCAACGATCACTTTCAAAATCTTCTCTGGTGTTTCTTCAGCAACGGTTTCAATTTCCACGCCGCCTTCAGTAGACGCCATGATCACCACACGACGAGTCGCACGATCAACCACAGCGCCAAGGTATAACTCACGTGCAATATCACATGTCTCTTCGACCAACACCGCATGAACAGGTTGACCTTTCGCATCTGTTTGATACGTCACTAACCGCGTGCCTAATAAGTTTTGTGTGAATGATGCTAGCTCTTCTTTCGTTGAAACAACCTTAACACCACCTGCTTTACCACGCCCACCAGCATGCACTTGTGCTTTCACAACCCAACGTGATGTTGATAATTGAGAAGTAACTTGTAATGCATCTTCTACATTATAAGCCACATGACCATTTGGCACCGGTAACCCGTAACGTGTAAATAATTGTTTCGCTTGATATTCATGTAAATTCATTCTATCTACCTTTAAACATTGAGCAACAAACGTGATGGATCTTCTAAGAGCTCCTTCACGCTAACCAAAAACTGCACCGAATCCTTTCCATCAATTAATCGATGATCATATGACAATGCAACATACATCATGGGACGAATCACAATCTGACCTTTTTCGACAACCGCTCTATCTTCGATTTTATGCATCCCAAGGATACCCGTTTGTGGAGGGTTAATGATGGGTGTTGCAAGCAGTGAGCCAAACACACCACCATTGGTTATGGTAAATGTCCCACCTTGCATTTCTTCCATGGTCAATTTCCCTTCACGCGCACGAGACGCCGAGCCCGCAATTGATTTTTCAATGTCTGCCATGCTTAATTGATCTGCATCACGAATGACAGGAACCACCAATCCGCGCTCAGTAGAAACAGCAACACCAACGTCATAATACCCATGATAAACGACATCTTGCCCATCAATCGATGCATTAACAGCAGGGAAGCGCTTTAATGACTCCACGACTGCTTTGGTGAAAAACGACATAAAACCTAATTTTACACCATGTTTTTTCTCAAAACTGTCTTTATACTGTGCACGCATGTCCATGACAGCTTTTAAATTAATTTCATTAAACGTCGTTAACATGGCCGCTTGATGCTGTGCTTGTAAGAGACGTTCTGCAATTTTTGCGCGCAGGCGTGTCATAGGAACACGACGTTCTTCACGCACACCCGCGGGTGCTACCATTGCTGTCGGTGCGACAGAAGATTGCGTACGTGCTTGCGTAATGAACGATTCAACATCATTCTTGGTAATCCGACCTTCTTTGCCAGAACCTTGGATCATTGCTGAATCAACCTCATGTTCAGCCATCATGCGACGAGCCGCAGGTCCTGTGGATTGCTCAGTCGCCTCACTTGTGGTTTTCTCTGTCGCCACAGCCACGCTCGCCGTTGCTTGACCCTCTGTAATACGTGCTAAAAGCTGACCTGAATTGACCGTATCACCCACATTAAACAAACACTCACTCAACACCCCATCTGCAGGTGAAGGCACTTCAAGCACAACTTTATCTGTTTCAAGATCAAGAATATTTTCGTCGCGCTTAACAACATCACCAACCTTTTTGTGCCATGTGGCAATGGTGGCATCTGCCACAGATTCCGGTAATGCAGGTACTTTGACTTCAATCGACATGATTGTAACCTTTTCTATTTAGATGAATAAGAGAACACATGAGCAATCATCATGTGCTAACCCAATAACGCCTGTGTTACCAATGCGTGTTGCTCTTCTGCATGTCTGTTCGCACTCCCCGCAGCAGGCGAGGCAGCAAAACCACGTCCAGCATAAGTTAATGTATGTTCTTTTTTTAAGCACTCTTGAATATTATGCATAGAAGCAAACCATGCTCCCTGATTTTGCGGCTCTTCTTGACACCAAACCACTTGTTTCGCATGAGGGTATTTTGCAAGCTCTGCCACCAATGCGTCCTGTGGGAATGGGTACAATTGCTCAATACGAATAATCGCCACGTGATTGATATTATCATCTCGACGCTTTTGCAATAAATCATAATAAACTTTACCACAGCACAAGACCACTCTTGTCACGTGACTTGTATCAAGTGCATCCACTTCAGACAAGATAGGATAAAATGCGCCTTGTGTTAAATCGCCCATCTTCGATACCGCTAATTTATGACGCAACAAGCTTTTAGGCGTCATAATGATTAATGGCTTACGAAATGGTCGATGAATTTGTCGACGCAATAAATGGAACATTTGCGCAGGCGTTGTTGGTGTACAAACTTGTATGTTTTGCTGCGCACACAATTGCATGTAGCGCTCAAGACGTGCCGAAGAATGCTCAGGACCTTGGCCTTCGTAACCATGAGGCAGAAGCATCACTAACCCACACAACCGCCCCCACTTTTGCTCACCAGAGCTAATGAACTGGTCAATAACAACTTGTGCCCCGTTCGCAAAATCACCAAATTGCGCTTCCCAAAGCACTAGACTGTTTGGCTCCGAACACGCATAACCATATTCAAACGCAAGCACGGCTTCTTCTGATAGCACCGAATCAATCACCGAAAAAGGTTTCGCTGGATCACGTGCTAATTGCTCCAGAGGAATGTAAACGCGACCTGTTTTTTGATCATGCAATGCTGCATGCCGATGCGCAAACGTCCCACGACCACAATCCTGCCCTGACAGGCGAACACTATGGCCTTCATTAAGCAATGAAGCATACGCCATTGTTTCTGCATAACCCCAATTTAACGGGGCCTCATCCAACGTCATTTTTTCACGATCAAGTAATAACCGCTTCACGACAGGATGCAATTCAAATTGCTCTGGCAATTGCATCAATGCTGTCGATAATGTTTTTAACGTTTCTAAAGGAACACTTGTATCAGCATGAGCATTCCACATGGTATCAAAATAAGGAGCCCAATTTTCTGACATCTTTCCTGGGTAATCACCATGAACGACATTCACCACCGAATGCCCTTGATCCAAGCAATCACGATAGTGATTGACTGATTGCTCCACTTCTTCTGCACTCACGAGACCTTCTTTAATGAGCTTTTCCGCATAAATCTCGCGCAAAGGACGCATTGTTTTTATTTTTTGATACATTAAGGGTTGTGTTACAGATGGTTCATCCGCTTCATTGTGTCCATGGCGACGATAACAAACCAAATCAATCACCACATCGCGTTTAAATTTCATGCGAAATTCAACTGCAAGCTGGGTTGCAAATACAACCGCTTCCGGATCATCACCATTCACATGAATCACTGGGGCTTGAACCATCTTCGCGACATCAGTGCAATAAAATGTTGAGCGAGCATCATGAGGATTGCTTGTGGTAAAGCCGATTTGGTTATTGATGACAATATGTACCGTACCACCCGTGCAGTAACCGCGCGCTTGAGAAAAGTTGAACGTTTCCATCACAACGCCTTGCCCTGCAAAAGCGGCGTCCCCATGAATCACAACCGGAATCACTGCATTTTTTTCGACAAGGTCGCCTCGTCGACGTAATCGAGAACGAGCTGAACCTTCAACCACAGGGCCAATAATTTCTAAGTGTGACGGGTTAAAGGCTAATGCCACATGAACGACATTCCCCGCATCAACTTGCAAGTCTGACGCAAAGCCCAAGTGATACTTCACATCACCTGTGCGCTCTAATTTAATTTTACCTTCAAACTCTTGAAAAAGGACAGGTGGTTCTTTGCCTAAGACATTCACAAGCACATTCAAACGCCCACGATGCGCCATGCCAATGGCAATTTCTTTCGCATGAACAGCTCCTGCTTGACGAATAATTTCTTTCATCATCGGAATCAGCGCGTCCCCTCCTTCAAGTGAAAAACGCTTTTGTCCGACATAACGCGTGCCTAAGTAACGCTCCAAGCCATCAGCAGCAATAAGCTCTTCAAGAATTTGACGTTTTTGCGCCGTGCTCAATTGCGCCTGTCCGCGTACTGTCTCAAATTTTTGCTGCAACCAAGTCGTTTCTTTTGTATCAGCAATGTGCATGTATTCAATGCCAATGGTGCCACAGTACGTTTCACGCAACGCTTTATGAATCTCAGATAAAGGTAAATCGCTTCCAGCAAGGGCATGCCCTGCGGAAAAAGTATGACTTAAATCAGCATTTGTTAAACCGTGATGAGCAAGTTCTAAATCAGGGATTGCTTCTCGCACAACCATGTTAAGCGGATCAAGGTTTGCTGCTAAATGACCATGTGCACGATACGCATGAATAAGTTCCGCGACACGCATTTGTTTATCATCAACTCGTGTTGCACGTTGTTGCAATGGCTTATCTGATTGTGCTAAAAAATAATCACGAATTGCACGGTGAGAAACTTCGCGCTCACCATTAACACATGGCAATGCATTAAAAACCGCTTGCCATTCTACTGAAACACGCTGAGGATCAGCTAAATAATCCTCATAAAGGGCATCAACATAAGCCATGTTACCGCCAGAAAGATAAGAACTGGCCCATGCTTTTTGTAACTCACTACTACTCATTTACTCATTCTCCAGAAGGGTTGCACCCGAAGCAATGTCTTAATAACATCAAGTTTTAAATATCAATACCAATGCACTCATTCATACCATGATGTTTTATTGCATCACGACATTCATGACTCTCACAGGTAAGCCGCGAGACGTCGATCTTGGCACAAGTTGTCAACACATAATCTATGTTTCTTGCGTTAACATCTGTTTACGTATTTCACCAATCGCTTTTGTTGGATTCAATCCCTTCGGACAAACATTGGCGCAATTCATAATGGTTCGACATCGAAACACGCTAAAAGGATCTTGCAACTTACTCAACCGATGCGTCGTTGCTTTATCACGACTATCGGCTAAAAATCGCCGTGCTTGTAAAAGTCCAGCAGGACCAACAAATTTTTCAGGATTCCACCAAAACGATGGACATGAACTTGTGCAGCAAGCACAGAGGATACATTCGTACAAACCATCCAATTGTGCTCTCTCTTCAGGCGATTGTAATCGCTCACGCGCGGGCGCAACCTCATCATTTTGAAGATAAGGCTCAATGCGCTCATACTGGTGATAAAACTGACTCATGTCGACAACCAAATCACGTACAATCGGAAAACCAGGGAGCGGGCGAATTACCACCTTATCTGTTTTCAATTTTGACAAGGGTGTAACACACGCCAAACCATTAGTGCCATTAATGTTCATGCCATCAGAACCACAAACTCCCTCACGACATGAACGACGAAATGATAATGTCTCATCTTGCTCAGCTTTCACACGCTCAAGCAACGTCAAAAGCATGGGATCTTGTTTTGTGGAAACAGCCAATTCATACGTCTGCATGAATGATTTTTTATCCTGCTCAGGATTATATCGATAAATAGACAGACTCACTGTTCTGACATCAGTCATAGCATATCCTCATTAATAAACACGTTCTTTCGGTTCGAAAGGCTCAACATATTTTGGTGATTTATTCACAGGTCTAAAGTCAATCTGCTCATCTTCTTCAAGATAAAGCGTATGCTTAATCCAATGTGCATCATCACGCTTTGGATAATCCTCTCGGCTATGTGCCCCGCGACTCTCTGTTCGTGCCAACGCAGATTTTGCTGTTGCATAAGCCGTCATCATAAGGTTATCTAATTCTAATGCAAGCACACGCTCCGTATTAAACACTTGGCTCTTATCAGTAAGACTCGCATTTGCTAACCGCTCACGAAGTGTCTGAAGACGCTCTAAGCCTTTTTCCATGATATCGCCAGTACGGAACACGCCAAAATCTTCTTGCATCACACGCTGCATGTCATCACGAATTGCCGCAGGTCGTTCACCACTTGCAGACGAATCTTCCCAACGCTGATAACGTGACATGGAAGCTCGAATATCATCTTCTGTCACATAAGCTACATCAGGCAATGCGCTAGACTGCCATAATTGCTCGACATGCAACCCTGCAGCACGACCAAAGACAACCAAATCTAATAACGAATTACCACCCAATCGATTCGCACCATGAACAGAAACACACGCGCATTCACCCACAGCATATAAGCCTTCAACAACATGCTCTTTGCCACGTTGTTTTGTGATAACCTGACCATGAATATTCGTTGGCACACCACCCATGCTGTAATGACATGTTGGCACCACAGGAATAGGATCAACAATAGGATCCACGCCAGCAAAAGTCATTGACAACTCACGAATGCCTGGTAAACGCGATTTAATCAAGTCCGCACCTAAATGATC
>JAGVJT010000153.1 GCA_020050955.1 Legionellales bacterium
TGCTCGTTGCCGGCACAAGCATTAGCAGCGGTTTTTATGGCGCGAATGAATCGTGATCGTAAGGCCGCATCGATGATTTTGGAGTCGTTGGACAAAAGTACTGTGACAGGCAAGCCAGATTATACAGTAGCAGCAGAAACGTTAAAAAAATATAAAGATACTGAGCTTGTGCAAGAAATTGTCGCCAAACATGCTTATGTCTTAACGGTGTTGGCGTCATTGTTACAAGCGTCTCGTCAAGATGGTGTTGTTCCTAGTGCAGAGTTTTTATGGCTTAAACCGATTGATAGACGGCTATGGTATATGTTGAACTGTGTTGGTCGGCAAACACCATATGCTGAGGTAAGTGGCGCTTTTGCGCATTGGCGTGCAGAATTAGCAATGAAACGTCGCTCCCTTGTACCGATGATTGATGAGGCTATCAGAGCATTAGAATTAGCCGTAAAAGAAGTAAAACTTTCTCCTAAAGAACTTCAAGGATTGACATTATAATGCGCGGCATTGATTCACGGAATGAAATTGACCCAACCAAGCTCCTGCGCGACACCCGCACGTTTGGGCAGAGGGTTTCGGATTTTTTCTCTGTTCCTGCGAATGTTTCCATTGTTATTTTTTCATTAGGTGCGATTGGTTTTGCTGTACCAGAGCTTGCTTTGTTAATGCTAATCATTGGTAGTATTGCGTTTACCTATGCTTACACAAGAAAGCAAAAACTCCCGTTTAGAATGCCTAAAGTCGCACAGGTAAAAGATTATAACGATTTAAAACCAGGCATTAAGACACCAAATATTGCGCGCGGCATTACTTTTTTCGGAAACGACATTAAAACCAGTGAAGAAGTGTGGTTTGCGAACGAAGACATGCGAACGCATGCACTCATTTTCGGCTCCACAGGTAGCGGTAAAACGGAAGCTTTGGTGTCAATTGCATTTAATGCGCTAACACAGGGCAGTGGTTTTATTTATGTTGACGGCAAGGGTGATAACTCGCTTTATGCGAAAGTGTTTTCCATGGTTAGAGGCATGGGGCGTGAAGATGATTTGTTACTCATCAATTTCATGACCGGTGCGCGCGACATTGTCGGCCCTCAAGAAAAACGACTTTCAAACACCATGAACCCTTTTTGCCAGGGTTCTTCAAGTATGTTAACGCAGCTTGTTGTGGCATTGATGGGTAGTTCACAGCAATCTGGTGATGGTGATATGTGGAAAGGACGCGCGATCGCATTCGTCGAAGCATTAATGCGATTGCTCGTTTACATGCGAGATGAAGGTGCTATTTTACTGGATGCAAATACGATTCGAAACTACTTCGATTTGGGACGTCTTGAAGCAATGGTTATCGATAAAGTGTTTCCTCGCGATGATCAGGAAAGTGTTAATATCGAATCGGTTCCAAAGCTTGTCACCGACCCACTCAGAAACTACCTCAATACGTTACCAGGTTATAATAAAGAGAAAAAAGGAAAACAAGTTTCACAGGTGCTCGAACAGCATG
The DNA here is from genome assembly GCA_020050955.1 of Legionellales bacterium. Lineage (GTDB taxonomy): Bacteria > Pseudomonadota > Gammaproteobacteria > Legionellales > Legionellaceae > JAGVJT01. The sequence continues at coordinate 1,498 of JAGVJT010000153.1, forward strand.
GTTTCATTACCATGCAGTTAGTGAGAAGTTTCTCCTCACTTGCGGATACATATGGGCATATCATTCGTACAAATTTAGCGGAGGTAGACTTTAAAGACGTTGTCTTGAATCGTCGCATCCTTGTTGTGTTATTACCTGCGCTTGAAAAATCACCAGATGAATTAGCAAACTTAGGTAAAATTATTGTGGCCTCGTTAAAAGCCATGATGGCGGCAGGCTTAGGAGACGAGGTTGAGGGGGATTATCGAGATGTAATTGAACGTAAACCTACTACAGCACCCACGCCTTACCTTTGTATTCTTGATGAGTATGGTTACTATGCCGTACAAGGTTTTGCGGTGGTGCCAGCACAGGCGCGATCGCTTGGATTCTCTGCTATTTTTGCAGGGCAAGATTTACCTGCGTTTCAGAAAACATCCAAAGAAGAAGCTGCATCCATCGGTGCGAACACGAATATTAAAATATGCATGAAATTAGAAGATCCCACAGAAACATGGGATTTCTTTACAAAGACCGCGGGTGAGGCTTACGTTACGAAGGTAGATTCGTTTCAAACGAAAGAAACGAGTTTTGCAAATACATATATGGATACGAAAAGCTCTTCGTATGAAAAACGTGCCCGTGTTGATTTGCTTGACTTAAAAGATCAAACAGAAGGTGAGGCGCACATTTTCTTCCGCTCCAAAATTGTTCGCGCAAGAATGTTTTACGCCAACCCGACTCCTGTTGCAAAATTAAAATTAAACCAATTCTTAAAAGTAGAGCCGCCACCAGATGTGTATTTAGCCAAATTACAAAAACAGCTAGAAACCTTCCAACAAGTATTGAGCTCTCATGATTTAATGATGCATGTTAAAGAGCCGAATGAAGAGATATCGTTGATAGCGACGTTGTTAAGCGAATCAACAATTGAAGATCCTATTGAGCGCTCTGTTGCTGCATTATTGGCGTTTTATCGACGTAATCAGCCCGAGGAAGTTGAAGAGTTGCTTGAGGAAGTTGTTCCTGGCTCATTAACCATTTTTAGTGCGTTACAATACCCAAGCCAGTTACCTTCGCTTCGCGTGAAGAATGCAACGTTCGCGATGCCACTGCTTGCCATTAATGAAACACGAAATGATTTAATGAATATCGAGCAATTTAGTGGCGAAAAAGAGAAATTAGCTGGGACGATTGCGAATGAAATTATTAAAGATTTACAAACATCTACAGCTTATCCGCCAGAGCAGCGTGATTTGATGGACATGGCGTTATTAGTTGACTCTATTAATACGCTTTGTGCGCGAATAAAACGTGAACGAGAGGATGCTAAACAAACAGATAGTTCAGTGTAGTGTAGTTATATTTCGCGTGATGCCACAGTAAATGATGAAACTCGATGAAATGTACTTTTTAATATCAGACCACTACGCATTTTTTTTGTCCCAAGTTGATAAATAAATGTAGTTTTTTTAATAGATTGCTTGTAAGCAAATGATTTGTATGTTTCTATTTGAATATACAAAAGAAAAATGATTTTTTTTTATGTGAGGCTTGTCGCGAAGATAAGCTCCATCATCAATAATGGTGATCTGTGGTGAAGGAATTTTGTCGAAAAGGATATTTGTTGCTGACGATAATGTCGATTGTTATGACATTATTGAGCAGTTGCCAACAACGTCGAACCCCGTCTATCATGGATGAGGATGCGCGATTGCCCCATCATGTCGAAGGCACAAATGATGCGTTTATTTCTGCCATGGAAAAATATTTAAAGAAAAACAATGTTAAGCTTGTGTCGATGGGAGATGATTATTTAGTCAGTATCCCAGCGTCCTCGTTATTTGCAGATCAATCCCCTCAAATTACATGGGATGCTTATGCATTATTAAATAATGTTGCGTGTTATTTACGACAATTTCGTAAAATAGAAGTCGATGTGAGTGCTTATACCAGTCAGTACGGCTCGACAAAACGAGAGCATGCTTTGTCATTAGCACGTGCTAATGCTGTATCAAATTATTTATGGTCACAGGGTATTGATACACGATTTGTTTTTGCGCATGGCGAAGGAAGCGATAAACCGATTGTTATGAAAGCGCTTCACACGAGTGATCATTCCCCAAATGCAAGAATTGAGATAACGTTTAGGCAAGTTGTTGCTTGATGCAGGAGAAGAGACATGAGCCGTGAAGCATGGAGGCTGATTACGCATTCAAAACAGTTTTATGCGCATTCTCTTCGTCGCATAGAGAGCATTCTTGTTTTTTCTGTTATCTTGAATGTAATTTTAGGCATTGGTGTTTACTTTGTTTATTTTCACCAACCTGATCAGCAGTTTTATGCAACAACAGGCGCCTTACCGCCGGAGATGTTAACACCGATGGATGAAGCTAATCAGACTTCTGTTCCGCTGCTTGCAAATGATTCAGAAAATGATGAAGAAACAAAAGTTATACCGCAATGATGAGAGGGTCGTATGGCTGAAGATGCATTAACAACAGTAGCATTGAGAAATAATTTTTATCGTGATGGTCAACGTAAAATCATTACCATATTATTGATTTCGGCGTTGGCTAATTTGCTTCTTGCCGCGTTGTTAACGTTCATTATTAAACATCCACCGGCGCCTAAATATTTTGCAACCAGCATCAATGGCCGTATCACGCCATTGTTTGCATTAAATGAGCCTAATCAGTCTGACTCAGCAGTGTTGCAATGGGCGAATCAAGCTGCTATCGCAGCATTTACCTATAATTTCGTGAATTACCGTTCAGAGCTACAAGCTGCATCTGGTTTTTTTACGTCTGAAGGATGGACTCAATTTCTTGATGCCTTAGAGCAGTCGAATAACTTGGATGCTGTTAAAGCAAAAAAACTTATTGTATCTGCCGTGGCAACAAGAGCGCCCATTATTCTGCAAAAAGGATTATTGAATGGTCGTTATGCTTGGCGTGTGCAAATGCCTATCCTGGTTACTTATCAAAGTGCGAGTGAATTTACACAGCAAAATAGTGTCGTGACGATGTTAATTACACGTGTTTCTACGCTTAACTCACCAAGAGGAATTGGAATTGCTCAATTTGTGGTTGGACCTGCCGCGACGACAACAGGTGGAGGCAGTTAATGAATAGCTGTAATGATCGCTTAAAACATGTTTTCAGTTTATTGTTATTCATCGGATGTTTTTCATTCAATGAAGCTTTTTGCGCTGAGCAAATGGATGCATCAAATGCAGGAGGTAAAACCGATTCGGCGGATCAAGCATTAGCACAATTGAGACTTTTACAAAAAAAACTAGGCAATAATACTGCATCAAAAGATCATGGCTCCAGTGCTGCGTCGTCATCGCTTGCGGCGGCGACATCGCCTACGTCTACCAGTCGGCCATTGGGCAATGCTCGTAAAACTGAAGCACTTCCTGTCGTTAATGCGGCAGAAACAGAAGAAGAAACGATTGATGAGTTAGCATTTGATAGCATGAAGAAACAAATGTTTCCATTAACACCGGAACAGCTAACCCGACTAAAACAAGCCTATCATACCAACGAGTTTGCACAGTCATCGTCTGTTGGGACACCACCTAAACCAACAGCGACATCACAATTTGTGAATTTGTCACCAGGCTCTACACCTCCTGTTATTCGGCTTTCTCAAGGCTTCGTGTCATCGCTTGTCTTCTTAGACTCAACGGGAGCGCCATGGCCAATTAGTGCTTACGATTTGGGTGATCCCGATGCGTTTAATATTCAATGGGATAAGACCAGTAATACGCTGATGATACAAGCGAGTAAGTTATACACATACGGTAATCTCGCTGTACGGCTACGAGGCTTAAATACCCCTGTTATGTTGACATTGATTCCAGGACAAAAGGCAGTTGATTATCGAGTGGATCTTCGTGTCCAAGGTTATGGACCGAATGCAAAAAATATGCCTATGGAAGAGGGGTTGCCTCCTTCAGCAAGTGATGTTTTGTTGCACGTTCTAGACGGTGTTCCTCCTTCAGGGAGTACACGGTTGACGGTGAGTGGGGGCGATGCACGTGCGTGGCTGTTAAGCGATAGAATGTTTGTAAGAACAAACCTTACAATTTTATCACCTGGTTGGATTGGTAGCATGACAAGTGCAGATGGGACGCATGCTTATGAAATGCAAAAATCACCCGTATTGTTGGTTTCATGGCATGGGAAAGTGATGCAGCTTAAGGTGGAAGGGCTATAACAACATGGCAGGCAAAAAAGAGAATATTAAAGCACTTTTTTCAAATACAAAATCCAGAGCGATTATTGTGTTTACAGCAATTTTGCTGATAACTGTAGTGATTGTTGGATTTTTCAAATTCAGATCACCCTCCATGCCTGGACTGAGTGAAGGAAGCTCATTAAAACGAGCACCGGTCGGAATTCATTCTATTCCAGGAGCGGCTGATCAAACCGCTCAGTATGCCGCTTTGCAAGAAGAGCAAAATGTCGAGCAAGCACAAAGTGCTAAAAAATCAGGTGCGAGTGCTATCCCTACCATTATTCGTACACAAGCTTTTGGTGAAGGTGTGGACATGATCGGCCCTCAGCATGGTGAAGGTGGTGTTGGTTTTACAACACTTTCGTTAGCGGATGAAGCCGGTGCACAGCAAAGTCTGTGGACGCAATCTTTGGAAAATGATCATTGCAGTCAAGCGACATTGAAAAAAGTTACAACAGAAGGTGCTGTTATTGGCAATCTTCGGCCTGCTTGTTCATGCAGTATGTTAAAAAATAATGGTTATGCTTTAACTGAATTAAAATCAGTGTGCTCGTGCCCTGAATTGAAAAGCGCGGGCTTTGTTGCGGCAGACATGAAAACTGCTGGCTTTACAGCCGAAGCACTTAAAAAATGTGGGTTTTCAGCGTGTGAAACACGGGGAGCAGGCTTTAGTGCTGCTGAGATGAGTCAAGGTGGTTTTTCGGATGGTGAATTGAAAGGTGCTGGATTTTCTGATGAAAGCATTGCGCATGCAGGTGCAAATTTGCCGGATGGTATCTCTGAAGATGATGTCCGTCGTGCGGGCTGTGATGCGAATGCGATTAAACAACTAAAGCAAAAAGGTGTCAGTGCATCGGCGATTACACGCTACAGCGGTTGTTCTGCGATGCAATTAAAAGCGGCAGGCTTTGATGTCGCAGAGCTTAAAGCTGCAGGCTTTAGTGCGGCTGATTTGAAAGAGGCAGGCTTTAACCCTAAAGATTTAAAAGATGCTGGTTTTTCTGCTGCGGATCTTGCGAGCGCAGGTTTTAGTGCAGTTGATTTACAAAAAGCAGGATTTTCTCCTAAAGATCTTAAATCAGCAGGCTTTAGTGCAGCCGAACTGATAAAAGCGGGTTTTGATCCTAAGACTTTAAAAGCTGCAGGGTATTCTGCTCGAGATTTATTGAATGCAGGCGTGACGACTGACGCACTGAAGCAAGCAGGATTTACGCCGAGTGAATTGGATAAAGCAGCGAGTGAATTGCCACCAGGTATTGCTTTCTCACAATTAAAGCAAGCCGGTTGTTCTGCGAGTGCGTTAAATCGTGCCGAGCTTGCAGGTGTTGATGCAACAAAATTACAACAACAATTAAGCTGCAGTGCAGATGCGATTCGTGCAGCAGGTTGTGATCCGACGAAGCTTAAGCAACTGCGTGATCTTGGTGTAACAAGTAAACAAATTCATGATCTTAACGGTTGCAGTGCTGCCGTTTTAAAGTCGGTTGGTTTTCATGCGAATGAGCTTCAAGAAGCGGGCTTTAGTCCACAAGATCTTGCCGCTATTGGAATGGTGCCTGTCAGTCAAGCGAACATTCGAGCAGCTGCGTGTGATCCCGCACAACTTAAAGCATTGCGTGATAAGGGTGTCTCTGCTAAAGAAATTCATGACTTAAGCGGTTGCAGTGCATCTGCTTTGAAAACAGCGGGCTTTGATGCAAGAGATTTAGAAAATGCAGGGTTTGCACCAGCTGATTTATTAGGTGCAGGGTTTAGTGCGCAAGACTTGCAGCAAACAGGGTTTATTCCTGCAGGTGTGATTGCCGCAGGTCGAAAAGACAATTGTAGTGTGGCATCATTGAAAGCTGCGCGTGCATCAGGCGTTTCTGCGACGGTTATTCGACAAACACTTGGTTGTGATGTTGTTGCGATGAAAGAAGCAGGCTTTTCTGCTGCAGAATTTAAAGCAGCAGGGTTTAGTCCGGCTGATCTTAAA
>JAGVJT010000200.1 GCA_020050955.1 Legionellales bacterium
AACTGATTATCCAGGACATGTAATCCGCGATGCAGAAGATTCACGTCATCAAGGACTTGGTCGTTATAATAGTCTTCTGCGGGAATGCCGAGAATGCCTGCTTTAATGCGGAGATTAATATCTTTAGATACAAGCACGACCTGTTGATGGGGGCGTTTTTTTTGTAATCCAATCGCAGTTGCAAGAATAGTATTATCAACGTTATGCCCAGGCAGTGACGCAGGGAGACACGCGTCAAAATCATCCATTTGGAAAAATAATCGCCCTGTACTTTTTGCCTGTTCGTGCGATGAATAACCGGGCACAGGTAAGCCTGCAACAAGTTGTTCATGCGTGGTGTTTGTCATGAGTTCAACAAGCATGCGATTTGTCTGACGAACGTTACGTGCGACCTCAGATATCCCTGTTTTATGACGGTCTAATTCTTCGAGAACGGCCATGGGTAAATAAATATCGTGTTCTTCAAAACGCGAAATAGCCGTTGGATCATGCATTAAGATGTTAGTATCGAGAACAAAAAGTTTATGATTTTTAATTGGGTGAGCCATTCGAAATCCCTCTCATAGCAATAAGGCTTTAGATATCAGATAACTTCATTGTGCGTAGCATCGCTTTTCTCGTCAAGCGTTTAAATTCGATAAAGGACAGTTTTTTAACAAGAACGATTTGTAATATACTTGGCATAATCATAGAATGCGAATGGCTATGCGAGTAACGCGTAGATTTTTCCATGTAATGCGTCATGATGAGTGAGTGTTGCGATAATAATCGTCGCCGCACACGCATGATTTGTTTGAGAAAGTTAGGTGAGTTATGACAAATAATGGGCAGACAAATGCGACAATTGCTGTCAATAAACGTGCGCGTTTTGATTATACCATTGAAGATGAATTTGAAGCAGGGTTGGTTTTGACCGGCTGGGAAGTAAAAAGTCTTCGCGCGGGGAAAGTGAATCTTTCCGACGCTCATGTCATCATTCGACGAGGTGAGGCTTGGCTGTTGGCGGCGCAAATTCAACCCTTGCCAACGGCCTCAGCGCATACATTTCCTGACCCATTACGAACACGAAAATTATTATTAAGTCGACGCGAATTAAATCGATTAATTGGTTTAGTCGAGCGTCAAGGGTACACCGTGGTTCCTTTATCACTGTATTGGAAGCGCAACAATATTAAAGCAAAAGTTGCGTTGGTGAAGGGTAAAAAAACGAATGATAAACGTGAGACACAAAAAGAGCGCGATTGGCAGCGAGCACGTTCACGATTAATGAAAAAGAGTGTGTAAAAAGACATGCATTTATGCGTGTCATAAGGAGAAAGAGATGTGTGGAATAATTGGAGCGGTTTCAAAGCGTGACATGAGCCATGTTTTGTTAGAGGGATTACGACGTCTTGAATATCGCGGTTATGATTCGGCAGGTATTGCTGTTCTTGATCGAGACAGCCGGCTGCGTCGGTTACGTGCTGTGGGGAAGGTTCAAGTACTTGCTGAAGCATTAGCAGAAACTGCGTTAACAGGCCACACTGGTATTGCTCATACTCGCTGGGCGACACATGGAAAACCAAGCGAATTAAATGCACATCCACACTTATCGCATGGCGAAGTTGCAGTGGTTCACAATGGTATCATTGAAAATCATGATGAGTTACGTCATTACTTGAAAGAAATGGGTTATGAGTTTACTTCAGACACAGACACAGAAGTTGCTGCACATTTAATTCATTACCATTACCAACAAACACACTCCTTGTTGCATGCAGTACAAGCTACAGCGGCTCAAATGGATGGTGCATTTTCGTTAGGTGTGATGCATCAACAACACCCCAATGAAATTGTTGCTTTAAGAAAAGGAAGTCCTCTTGTCGTCGGATTTGGTGTTGACGAGCAATTCATTGCATCTGATGCGTTGGCATTGCGTTCATATGCGCAATCTATTGCCTACTTAGAAGAGGGCGACAGTGCACGATTAACTGCGAACGGCATTGATATTTTTGATGCTCAAAATCAATTGGTGACACGAGAAGTGAAAGTTTTAAATGACGATGCTTATGTGGTCAGTAAGGGGCCTTATCGTCATTTTATGTTAAAAGAAATTTTTGAGCAGAGTAAGGTTCTTGCAGATACCTTAGAAGGTCGTGTGGCGAGTATTGATGTATTAAGAGCAAGTTTCGGTGAGCATACGTTGCGTATTCTTGATCAAGTGAAGCAAATTCATATTGTGGCGTGCGGAACAAGCTATCATGCAGGGCTTGTAGCCAAATATTGGTTTGAATCATTGGCTGAATTACCAACACATGTTGAAATTGCGAGTGAGTATCGCTATCGTGATGTTGTTATTCAGGATGGAACGTTGTTTGTGGCCATTTCGCAGTCTGGCGAAACAGCCGATACATTAGCGGCATTGCAGAAGGCAAAATCAAAATCATACATCGCAACATTGGCGATTTGTAATGTGGCATCAAGCACCTTAGTCAGAGAATCGGAGTGTGTTTGGTTGACACGTGCGGGCATTGAAATTGGTGTTGCGTCAACCAAAGCGTTCACCACGCAATTGACTGCCTTATTAATGCTTGCAGCAGCATTGTGTCGTGACAATAAGCGTGCGCATGATGTGTTGGTGCAATTGCAGCAATTACCAGCGCATGCGGAGCGTGTTTTAAAAATTAATGATGACATCGAATCATTGGCAAAACTATTTGTGAATAAAGCTCATGCGTTGTTTTTAGGTCGAGGTGTTCATTACCCTGTCGCATTAGAAGGAGCGTTAAAACTCAAAGAAATTTCATACATTCATGCAGAAGCTTACCCTGCAGGCGAGTTGAAACACGGACCACTCGCATTAGTTGACGAAAACATGCCTGTTGTGGCCATTGCACCTAACGATGAATTGCTCGACAAATTGAAATCAAATTTGCACGAAGTGAGTGCACGAGGTGGTCAGTTGGTTGTTTTTGTTGATGATGCTCAAGCATGGCCTGCAAATAGTGCGCGATTGTTTCCCGTTCCGACATGTGGTTATTGGGTGGCGCCCATCATCTATACGTTACCATTACAATTGTTGGCGTATCATGTTGCTGTAGCAAAAGGCACGGATGTTGATCAGCCACGTAATTTGGCGAAGTCTGTCACAGTAGAATAACGACTGTGTCAGCTTACTTACAAGCGTCGTATTTTGACATTTATTCAGTGTATAATGCGTCGATTTTTTTACCTGATTTATGTAGAGGATAAATATGATGCAAGAAACATTAGCGGTGGCAACAACGGTTGCTGAAGAGCTTCGAGTACCTATTACTCAGGTGAATGCCGCTATTGCATTATTAGATGATGGTGCAACTGTTCCATTTATTGCACGCTATCGTAAAGAAGCGACGGGTGGTCTTAATGACACCCAGCTTCGTGTATTAAATGAACGGCTTTATTACTTACGTGAGTTGAACACGCGCCGTGCGAGTATTATTGAAACGATTCGTGAGGCGCAAAAATTAACGTCTGAGTTAGAGCAAGCATTGTTTGCTGCCAAAACAAAAACCGAGCTCGAAGATTTGTATTTACCTTTTCGTCCTAAACGGCGCACGAAAGCGAGTATTGCGGAAGAAGCAGGATTGGCTGCACTTGCAGAAGCATTGTTGAGCACTCCAGATGTATCACCAGAATCGATGGCTTCGGCATTTATTAATCAAGATAAAGGGATTGTAGATATCTCTGCTGCCTTAGATGGTGCACGTCATATTTTGATGGAGCGGTTTTCAGAAAATGCGAGTTTGTTAAATGAACTAAGAGTCTATTTTTGGGAGCACGCTGTTTTAAAATCCACGAGTGCAAAAACAAAATCATCTTCGGCAAATAAATATGCAGATTATTTTGATTACGCAGAACCTATCAAACAAATTCCATCACATCGTGCATTGGCGCTTTTTCGTGGTCGGCGAGAGCAAGCGATTCAATTTGCATTGACATTGCCTGATGCTGAGTATGGTGAAAAACGTTTAGCGGTGGCGATGCACATCGAAAATCAAACGCGTTTGGCTGACGCATGGCTCATGGAGACTGTTCGTCTAACATGGAAAACCAAGCTTTTTAACAAACTTGAATTAGAGTCACTGTCGCAATTGCGTGAACTTGCTGATGAAGAGGCTATTCGTGTATTTTCTCGAAATCTTCGTGCACTTTTATTAGCGGCGCCCGCAGGTCATGTCGTGACCATTGGTTTAGATCCTGGTATTCGAACAGGGGTGAAAGCCGCCGTTGTTGATGCAACTGGAAAATTATTAGATGAAGCAACAGTTTTTCCTTTCGCACCGCAAAATGAGTGGAATGAAGCCATCACAACACTGGCCAAATTAATTTCAAAACATCACGTCCGTTTTATCAGCATTGGTAATGGTACGGGCTCACGGGACACCACACGTTTAATTACCGAACTGATGAAGCGTTATTCTGACATGGATCTTACGCCTGTCTTAGTGAATGAAGCAGGGGCGTCGGTTTACTCCGCATCAGAATTAGCAGCAGAAGAGTTTCCTGACTTAGATGTCACATTAAGGGGGGCGGTGTCGATTGCTAGACGATTACAAGATCCGCTTGCAGAGCTTGTGAAGATTGATCCTAAAGCCATTGGTGTTGGGCAGTATCAGCATGATGTGAATCAAGTTCGGCTCGTGCGACGTTTGCAAGATGTGGTTGAAGATTGCGTGAACGCAGTGGGTGTTGATGTTAATACGGCATCTGCCGCATTGTTAACTTACGTGTCTGGATGTAACGAAACTTTAGCGAAAAACATTGTTGCTTTTCGTGATGAGCATGGTCCTTTTGATACACGAGAAAAACTGAAACATGTCGCTAGAATGGGCGATAAAACATTTCAGCAATCAGCAGGTTTTTTGCGAATTTTGAATGGGACGAACCCTCTTGATGCATCAGGTGTTCATCCGGAAGCTTATCCTTTAGTTGAGCGAATTTTGGCGGATGGCGCCGTGTCGATTCAAACATTGATGGGTAATGGTGCGTCTTTACGTCAAATAGATGCGGCGCGTTATGTGGATGATACTTACGGAATATTAACCATTCGGGATGTATTACAAGAACTTGAAAAACCTGGTCGGGATCCTCGGCCTCTGTTTAAAACACCTCGTTTTCAAGAGGGTGTAGAAGAGTTAAGTCACGTAAAAGAAGGCATGGTTTTGGAGGGAGTGGTAAGCAACGTCACAAACTTTGGCGCATTTGTTGATATTGGCGTGCATCAGGATGGTTTGGTGCATATTTCTGCGTTAACCGATCGATTTGTACGTGACCCACAGGAAATTGTCAAAGCTGGTGATATTGTTCGCGTCAAAGTGATTGAAGTGGACATAGCACGGCGGCGTATTGGATTAAGCATGAAGTTTCAGGAAGAAAATCTTGACGCTTCATCTGTGATAAAAATACCCGCAAAAGCGAAAGTAGCGAAGCCTCCTGTTGCGGCAGAAAAGCGGGTTGTCACTGCGTCATCACACGCTGCGCGTAAGAAAACCGTGAAAAAAGAGCCAGCCACCAAACCACACACTAACGTATCTAGTCATAAGACGCCATTTAACACAGCAATGGCTGATGCTTTTGCTAAACTAAAGCGAGAATCATCATGATGGTGAAGCCACGAGGTGAACTGACGATTCAAACATTGGCGATGCCAAGTAATACCAATCCTAATGGTGACATTTTTGGGGGGTGGATTGTGTCCCAAATGGACTTGGCCGCCGGTGTTTTAGCTAAAAAAATCTCAGCAGGTCGCGCGGCAACTGTAGCCATTAATTCCATGTCTTTTTTATTGCCTGTTCATGTAGGCGATGTTGTGAGCTGTTATGTCGAATTGATT